>JAYQWI020000888.1:0-3197 GCA_035871815.2 Candidatus Parabeggiatoa communis | reverse complement strand
GTTTCAAAGTATAAGTATTCTGGCTTTGATTATGTCATCGGTGTACCTGATTTAGTCTCTGATGTGACCCCTGAAATTGAACAAGCCCGTGAAGCATTAGCGGTTGAGTATGAAAAACGGCTTGTGGACTTGGACAAGGTTGGAAATTTACTGCAATACACTTTACCTGACGAGCGCGAACAAAAGATGACTGCTTTACAAGACGCATTGAAGAATGATGTTGAAAGTTTAAGTCAAGCCGGCGTAGTTTGTTTTAATGATTTGGGCAATTGGCTTGCTGAGAAATGTGAAGTTTTCAAAACTTTGGTCAGTTATGATCCGAAAGAGTTGGCACTTCAGCTTGATGATGGTTTATTACTTCATTTACCTTTCGATGGCGATCTATCAGATGTCAGTTGGCATCAGAATCATGGTCTATTACAAGCAGGTCGTCTTACTTACACCAATGAAGCCATATCTGGTAAAGCAGCCTATTTTGATGGGAGTACGGTTGTCAATATTCCAAATACAGAACAGTTTAGATTCGCAAATTCATCATTTACTTTTTCTGTATGGGTAGATGTGATTGATAACCCCGGTTTTTATCGAGGTTATATCTCGTTATCTGATAACTTTTATAAGAGAATAGAACTTGCAAAATATCGTGTCACGGATAAGGGTCCAGCTCAAATTTATATGCAAATTTATATGTCAACCCACAGGGAGGTAGGTGGTTTAGATAGTGGAGCAACGCTTCAGAAAAAAGGATGGTTACATCTCGTTAGTGTTGTTGATCAAGCTCAAGGGAATATGAGACTTTACATTAATGGCATTAAACAAGGCGCTGCAGGTCTGGTTAATTTTAATCTATTAGATCCTCGTTTATCAATTGGTTCTTGTGTTATTAACAAAGATGCTCCTTGTCGTCACAAAGGTCCAATGGATGAGGTACGTATTTGGGATCGGGCTTTATCAGAGGGGGAAATTGAGGGTTTGTACAATGCTGGGAAAAAATAATTCATTTCTAACATTGTTCTGGTTTTATCCTTTCAAAATAACAGAGAGAACTCCGATTTTACTGATTATGGGCTGATTCGCGCTGATTTTTGAATTTCAATCAGCCTCAATCAGTTCAATCATGATAATCAAAACCATAACTACAGGGATTGTATATAATAAAGGATTGGTTCGTCGTGAACCGTACAAAATCCCTTCTTATATACAATCCTTGTCGTTATGGTTTTAATCCTTTTTTATAGACAATTGCATTGAAGTGATTGTTTGACTTTAGATAAAACGTGATCATCAAGTTAGACATTCCCTCCCACAGACTCCATTTCCTCCCAAAATTTTCCGCACTGTGCCACAAATTAATCAGCATCAATCAGTCGGCCATCATGATAATCAGCGTTCTATTCTTTAGATCGAAGCGTTTATTTTTCTTTTGATATGATCAAACTTGCCATTAAAAACATTTTAACTATGCCCAATAAGGTAAATACTGTAAATTTCGTTTTGCCTCAGGATTAGCCAAGCGAAGCAAAGCGTTTTCACAAGTTTGGTTAATCACTTGTTTAGCCGCATTATCACTACAGCGCAAACGTTGGCGCAAGGAAGCCCTTGTCATATAGCTTTTATTGATCTGTTTCAAACAAGCGTGAAAATAACACGTCATCATCCGTTCTTCCCGACTCATTTTAGCAAACGTTTTGCTTGCACAAAGCGTCACACGGGTATGTTTTTCTAAGACTTCAAATTGGGGCGCAGGTAACGGGTTATGATGCGTTTCAATCGCTTGCATGATTTTATCAATACCGCTACCTCGTTCTTCACACACTTCAATACGTCGTAAAAACGCCGCTAATCCTTCATTACGCGACTGAGGAGGCGTGTCTAAAAAACGAATGGGCTCAACTAAGGGTTTACCCGTATTGGTTAATTCTATACGGCTGTCAAAAATCTCTACCATGGGTGAAGTGCCTTTTATGTTAAAATCTTGATGAATCAACATATTAGCCACCAATTCACGAATGGCTGTTGGCGGATACATTGGCCTATCTTGACGTTGCCCCTTTGGGGTAATGATTTCCCGCGTAGGTAATAAAATCGTGATAAAATCAACGGCCTGAAAAAAACTGATTGCATAACCCTGCTTATATTCCCGTTCGCGCACCGTTTCAATACGGCTACTATTTGCATATTGAATGACTCTGATCGCTTTATGTCGCAATTCTGGAAAAAAAGCCAAATCTTTAGCAAATAAAATCGCGCCTAAATTCTCAATATCCCATTGACCCGCTTGATTTTTGGTAATCATTTTTTCGGCCGCTAACTGTTGCAAAATGCCCGCTTTATGACTGGGTAAATTTTGCGCGGTTAAATCAAAATAAGCGGGATAATCCAAATAATTTAACACCTGATCAGCGTTTAAATTATTCAGAGCAATGTGCTGTTCAAAAGGGGTTTTATCAAATAAACGCCACAATTCACGTTCTTTTTCAGGATAATCTTTCAGTCGTTTTTTATAAGTGCCGATACGAATATAAGGCGTGCCTTTAAACTTAACCGGTTCATGGTTAGCACGATTAATTTCCAAGATAACAACAGCTTTATCCTCTATATCCAGTTCAAAAAAACGAAAGGCTATTCTGGGAGAAAGTAGACGTAATAACCAGCTTTCCAGTTCCTCCCCTCCTTTTTTCGCTAAACGATATTTAAAGTCTGTCCCAACAATGTCATGGCTTTGATCATGGATACCCCACACAAGGTAGGCATAGATTTTACCCTTTAATGCGGCACTATTTGCCAAAGCGGCGATATATTCGCCAAGTTCTTCATAATCCCTATCATTTTCCTTAAATTCTACCCATTCTGTCTCAGTGGGTAAATGACGTAATTCTGCTAATAAACTCTGAAAATAATGGTCTATTCCGTTTCTGTACATAGTGTTATATTGCTCTACGTTCCAACTTGAGTTTGCGAATGAATGTTATCACGCAAAGCCGCATCAAGCTAAGAATAATGATCTGCGTCAATCAGTTTAATCATGAGAATCAAAACCATAACGACAAGGAATGTATATAATAAAGGATTAGATCGTGGGCCCGGTTTAAATCCGCCTATTTAATTAGATAATCACATTGAACTTATAGGATTTAATCCCTTCTTATATACAATCTTTGTCGTTATCGATTTTAATCCCTTCTTATAAACAATCA
>JAYQWI020000887.1:0-1052 GCA_035871815.2 Candidatus Parabeggiatoa communis | reverse complement strand
AGCCTTACCGGTTGTGACTCAGACGAATTGTCCAAGTAAGGGTTCATTGTCTCCAGTCATTCATGAAAACGAAATCAGTGAACATGCAAAACAGGTTAATTATCACTTTAAAGTGTCTTCTGCCACTTTAGGATTGACTGCCATAACCACTTTATTTTATCCCGCTTTGGCACCTCTAAGTGTATTTGCTATTATTTATAGTGCTTTCCCATTTTATGAAGCCGGCTTTCGCGCTTTTTTTAAAACACGGCGGATAGAAGTCAGTATTATTGATGTTATCCTCATAACAGGCATGTTGGTTAACGGCTATTTGTTTATTTCGGCTATAACGGGATGGCTCCTTACCCTCAGTGAAAAGCTGCTCATTAAAACCGAAAATGATTCTCGTCAAAAGCTCGTTAATATTTTTGGCGAACAAATCCGTACTGTGTGGGTACAAGTAGATGGCGTTGAGATACAAATCGCTTTTGAGGAATTGAAAGTCGGTGATATCGTTGTGGTCAACGCTGGAGAAGTTATTCCAGTAGATGGTGTGATTGTTAATGGCGTTGCTACGGTCGATCAACATACGCTAACTGGTGAATCTCAGCCAGTGGAAAAGACCATTGAAGACAATGTTTTGGCATCCACTATCCTATTATCGGGCAGAATCGGGATACGCGTTGAACAAACAGGTCAGGACACGATAGCAGCCCGAATTGGCAATATCTTAAATAATACCGCAGATTTTACGTCTTCTATGCAGGCGCGAGGCTTGGAAATTGCGAACAATTACACCCCAGCGACATTAGCGCTCAGCGGTATAACTCTGCCTTTTTTTGGTGCGAATGCGGCGTTGACTATTCTTTTATCTAGTTTGGGGTACAACATGCGGCTTATCTCGCCAATCAGCGTGTTGAATTACTTGAAAATTTTATCAGAACAGGGCATTTTAGTTAAAGATGGCCGGGCATTAGAACTATTGGATCGAGTGGATACCGTTGTTTTTGACAAAACGGGCACGCTAACTTTAGATCAGCCCCATATCGGTAATATCTATATCTGCGTCGGGA
>JAYQWI020000886.1:0-5105 GCA_035871815.2 Candidatus Parabeggiatoa communis | reverse complement strand
TAGTACAGCGGATCAACAACTCATTCTAATACCCTTACCATCAATAATACCATTGCAGCAATCCGCTCAATCCCCTGATCCGTTGTACTATACTGCGGCTCAATGAATGGGCCTTTGCATCACCTTTGAACCTAAGTACTTAGGTTGTTGATTGTACTTACAATAGGCCTTTGCACCAATCCGCTCAATCCCCTGATCCGTTGTACTATACTGCGGCTCAATGAATGGGCCTTTGCATCACCTTTGAACCTAAGTACTTAGGTTGTTGATTGTACTTACAATAGGCCCACGCAACCCACAAGTACAGCGGATCAGGGGATTGAACGGATTCGTGCAGTGGTGTAGTACAGCGGATCAGGGGATTGAACGGATTGGTGCGGGGGTGTAATATAATAATCTATCGCATTGAAGGGATTGATGCACCAAACTAAAAACAACTCATTCTAATACCCTTACCATCAATAATACCATTGCACCAATCCGCTCAATCCCCTGATCCGTTGTACTAACTATGAGGTATAAAATGAAATCATATCATTTAATTCTAATTGCTATATTAGGGGCTGTTATCTCAATCGCACTACACGCTGTCGCAACAGCCTCTCCTGTTCAAAACCGTTATCAGGCCAATAATGCCTATCAAACCTATATCAAAAAAGGAAATACCCTCAATGATTGGGGCAGAACAAAACAAGCATACAAAGCCTATCTCAAAGCTTATAACAATGCGGTAACTCAAGCTCAGAAAAAAACCGCTTTAGCCAGTTTAGCTGTCACTTCCTTTGCTTTGGGAAACAGAACGCAATCAGAGCAATATTTAACCGAGTTAATGTTAATTTTGCCTAATAATACTTGGGCCAAGCGATTTGCGGAACGAAATAATCTTAATTTAGTAAAACGTAGTCTAACGGACGTTGCTAGTTCCCAAACTCTGTTTGGGAACTCATTCAAGTTTGCTCGGCAAACTGCAACGCGTTGCGGAAAGAATGAACAAATGGAATTTGGGAACGAAGAAAATTACTCTATCATAGCCTCAACACAGCAAGTCAATCAGCCACGAGCTAAAGCTCGTGATTCAAAGATAAAATACTAATATGAACACCACAAAATTACACACCATCATCATTGTTGTTGGGATATTATTGGTACTTGTTGCTTACCATTTTATCTATAGAGTTGTCCCGGCATCATGCCTTCCTCCGGCTTCCACTGATACACTTTTATCCATTGATATTAATGGTATTGAAAATTGTAATATTCCGGTTAGTTCCACTTTTGACATTAGTTGGAAAACGGATAACAGCGTTCCTTTGCAAGACAAACAGTATAACTTTGTCGTTTTTACCCTGCCTAACACGGTGCGATTTAATGGCTCCGGCTTTTTGATGCTGCCGCCAGAGGTGAAATTGCCGTTTGGTTTTAAGTTCGCACCAGAGCAAATGCGCGTATTATTCCCACTTTATTTACTAGATGATAAAACACAGGGTACTTTTCAAGTGAAACCTTTGGTTGCTGGTGATTTCACGCTAAAATGGGCTTATGTTGTAGTCAATGAAAATGGTGAAATTGTGTTTTCGTCTTCGGATAGGAAGGCTGATAAGCAATTGATAACTTTTGAAGTTCAGGATAAAAATCCAATACTTGTGGTGCAAGACAAGGTAGGGATGAAAAAGCCTGAAAAAGTTTTGCAGTCACATTCAGGGGAGTATGAGTTACGGGTGTTTAAGGATAGATTTCAGGTTTTGTATGCTAATACCGGTGAATTGGTGTTGGAAAGAGCGGGAACTAATCCTAATTTTTCGCCGGGTTCGAGGTTTCTTGGTTACTTCACATCCGAAAAAGGTGGGAGTCCTTCAATTGAAATAGTTGATTTGCTAACTCAAAAGGTAATTGGCAAGGATAATGGCATCCAATTAGTGGCATGGGGAAAAAAAGACTCTTTTTTAATAATTGGTTTGCCTCTATATGGAGGTACAAGACTTATCCTTCCTTTCTTGGAGAAAAACAACCATTTTTCAGCGGGA
Organism: Candidatus Parabeggiatoa communis; assembly: GCA_035871815.2. Classification (GTDB taxonomy): domain Bacteria; phylum Pseudomonadota; class Gammaproteobacteria; order Beggiatoales; family Beggiatoaceae; genus Parabeggiatoa; species Parabeggiatoa communis. Next base: position 3,081 of record JAYQWI020000886.1, on the reverse strand, counting down.
GCAAATTTTCGCACTGCTACTTCTTTTTATGATACCAAATTCGCTATTGATTTAGAAAATGCGTTGTTTCATGATGAGAATGATGAGAATGATAGGGATAAGGATAGTTCATTTAGCCTTATAAGACAAAGCACATGCAAATGTACTTGGATTGATAATATTGATGATTACGTCAGTTTATTACAGTCGTCAGGATTTTTTCCTAACCCCACACTTTTTTCCCTTCCAGAAAATTGGAAAATAAAAGAAGGATTTCAAATTACTCATACTGGTTACAATCGTTATGGTCATACTTAATTGGAAATGAAAAAATACTTAATCAGTTCCCCAGTTATACAAATAACAAATACCTCACCCATGAAAATATCCTCTACTGAAAATGGAAAAACATTATTTCGTGGTAATTCTATGAATAGAGGCACTATATTACGTTTCAATACCTATCATAACACCACTAATAAGACATCCAAACTTTTGGATAGACTAAATGATTTTGGTATGGCTATTCATAAAGAAATTGTGCCATTAGAAAAAAGTGACTGGGTATACATAAATCCTAAGCAAAACGGAAAGTTAATTGAATCTGATGAAGATTATAAAAAAGATTATCCTCTAAGCTTAGATGTGATTGATTTAATAATAATGAATTATCCTGAATTTCAAAAACTGACGTACAATAATTCATTTATTTCACTTTTTAATGATATGAGTAGTTTTTATAGTATGAGGGGTTTTCAAAGTAAATTGAAATATCAAGTTATTGACAATAAGAATATAAAATTTATAATAATTCAGTACGATTCCCCTAGGGGTGGTAGTATGCAATATCATTCTGGAGATTTATTCATTTTTAAAGTTATTGATGGTAAATTTTATAGTACATCCTTTAATAAAATACTAGGAATTGGAGATAATACATATGAGATTTATACTAATGATAAATACTTTGATTTAAGGAAAAATACTGGGTCTACTCATAATAATGAAGTTAAGTATTTTTTATCAGAAGACAATGTTCTGTTAATTTCATCTATTTATCATTCCTCAATAATCGTGTTTGACCCTAATACCCAAAAAATAACCGCAGCTTTTTCAGACATTCCTGAATCGCAAGACCTTGATTCCCTCCATCTCTTAAAAAATGATAAACTCGTTCTGCAAATCAATGAAGGTGGACGATTTTACTTCTACAATATTACCAAGCAAGAACGTGTCCTCAATGGCTTATACATTGATGATGAAATCGTCCTTTACACCGATGAAGGCTTTTACGATGCCACTCAGGAAGGCGCACGCTACGTGACTTGGCATTATCCCGGACTTAAACAACATTTTGATTTTAGTCAATTTGAATCTCAATTCAAACGCCCTGATATTATCAAAGGCATTCTCACCGGGCAGAAAGTCCAAAAACCGTCTGTTCGACCGGTTCCCCCACCAAACCTCGAAATGATGCTAAAACATCCGGGCAATTACGCCCAACAGGCAACAGTTGAACTTAATGTAAGCTCTATTCAACCTTTAAGCAATCTGCGTCTTTTTGTCGATGGCGCACCAGTAGTGGAAATACCCGTAACGGGCAAACAAGCTCATAAAACCTTGCCCATCGAATTCAAACGTGGTAAACATTGGATTACCGCTGTCGCCTACAATGATAAAGGCTATAGTAGCATTCCACAAAGTCTGATGGTAGATGCTTCTCAAGTTAAGGCTTTAGGTGGTAATCTTTATGTGTTAGGTGTTGGCGTAGATAACTACCCCAATATGCCAACCGCTAATTTGAATTATGCCAAACAAGATATTGTCGCTTTTGCTGAAACCGCCCGTACTAATCCAGCCCAGCAATACGAAAATATTGTGATAAAACAATTGCTTAACGAAAAAGCAACCCCAACAAATATCTACCAAACCTTAACCAACATTGTCCAGCAAGCCACCATTGACGACACCTTAATGCTCTATTTTGCCGGACATGGTGAAAAAAGCCTAGATGGGCAATTCTATTTTTTAACATCCCAAGCCTCATTTGGAGATTTTGAAACCACTGGATTGGCTTGGAAAAAAGTCGCACAATTACTGGCTCAAACCAAAGCCAAAGTGATTGTTTTTCTTGATGCTTGTCATTCTGGGGTGGCCTCTCAAGAAACGGTGGTACCAAATGATGAGTATGTTGCCGAATTGATGAAAAGCGGCAAAGCGGGTATGGTGGTAATGGCCGCCTCAAAAGGGCGGCAGTTTAGCTTTGAAGATAGCGACTTCGGCGAGGGGCATGGTGCCTTTAATTATGCGATAACCCGCTCCTTAATCGAAGATCGTCAAGCCACTGATGTGAACCAAAATGGGATTATCGAATTGAGTGAACTGTACCGCAGTGTGAAATTCAATGTCTATAAACTCACAGACGGCAAACAAACGCCTTGGTTATCCAGAAATGAGATTATTGGGGAGATGCCGGTGTTGTAAACTCTATTAATGATCAATTGAGATGAAGCTTGGTTAACTAATGCCTTGGATGGGGGGGTATACTCAGCATCGTCATAGATTGAACTTCCAGAAAGAATGATGAATGATGAATCATTATAGAGTCAAAAAGCGCACAAACAAAATAACATGCACTCCAATTGGGCCCGAAGCAAAATGAATTTTGCACTCCAAGAAAAAGCAAAATGAATTTTGTACTCAAAGCAAAATGAATTTTGCACTCAAAGCAAAATGAATTTTGTACTCAAAGCAAAATGAATTTTGCACTCCAAGAAAAAGCAAAATGAATTTTGTACTCAAAGCAAAATGAATTTTGTACTCAAAGCAAAATGAATTTTGTACTCAAAGCAAAATGAATTTTGCATTCCAATCGGGCCCGAAGCAAAATAACAGGAACGAAAATCGGGCCTTCAAAGATTTCTCTTGATGACCCTATTTTTTAGCAAATACACACAAAACTTTTGCGTGAAATAAATTAGATAAGCCTATTTTTCCTGTCAATCACTTCTTTATCAACAACCTAGGTTAAATGTGACAACCTCAAATGATTTATCAATTATCAATTATCAATTATCAATCATTGATATCATAAATCTCTTT
>JAYQWI020000885.1:0-1372 GCA_035871815.2 Candidatus Parabeggiatoa communis | reverse complement strand
AAAGTACAGGAGGAATGATCATGTCTGAAAAAATGACGCTGTATTTCAAACAAGGAAGCAGTGATAAAGTGTACAAGGCTTCCATAGAAGAAGTCGGTAGCAATCAGTTTTTGGTCAACTTTGCGTATGGCCGTCGAGGCGCGACGCTGAAAACCGGAACGAAAACCCAAACCCCTGTTGATTATGCTTCGGCTAAGAAAATCTATGACAAACTGATCAAAAGCAAAACCGAGAAAGGTTACACGCCTGGCGAGGAGGGTTCACAGTATGTTCATACCGATGCAGATAATCGGGATACGGGTATTCAATGTCAATTGTTAAACGTCGTTGAAGAACCAGAACAGTTCATCAATGATAAGGCCTGGTGGGCGCAGGAAAAATATGATGGGAAGCGAATGCTGATCCAGAAAAAAGCGGATACGGTTATCGCGATTAACCGAAAAGGTATCGAAGTCGGTGCGCCAGACACGATATTGGAGAGGGCGAATCAACTTGAGCAAACGGTTTTACTGGATGGTGAAGCTGTGGGAGAAAAACTGTTCGTTTTTGATCTCTTAGAGATCAACGATACCGATATCAGAGGCAACGCTTACAAAAAAAGGTTGACACAACTTGAGGAATTAGGTTTAAACGATTCAATCATCGTGGTTGAAACGGCCAAAACCAAGCTTAAAAAACAACAATTATATGATCGGTTAAAAGCGGCCGATGCGGAAGGAATTGTTTTCAAAAAACACTCCGCCTCTTACACAGGCGGCCGGCCCAACAGCGGTGGAAATCAGTTAAAATTTAAGTTCTATGCCACCGCTTCTGTCATTGTCACCGCGAAAAATGCTAAGCGTAGTGTTGCCGTTGCGGTTATGGAAGGTGAAAATCAAGTGCCTGTAGGCAATGTCACCATTCCCCCCAACAAAGACATTCCAACAGTCAATTCAATTGTTGAAGTGCGCTATCTGTATGCCTACAAAGGGGGTAATCTTTACCAACCGATTTACTTAGGTGTGCGAGATGACATGGGTTTAGAAGAGTGTTTCATTTCACAATTGAAATATAAACCAGAAGGGTAGTTGTGGATAATAGGATAACGCTTTAGACGGCATAATAATCCTGATTATCACTGACTTATTCTTCAGCATTAATCAGTTTAATCAGTCAAATCAGTCTTATCTCTAATTTTCATCCCCCACATTGCAGCCCTATCCTTTATTAGGTAGTGATGCCATAAGGGTGATCTGATAGAACGCTGATTCTGCTAACGGCATTGGAGAGGCGTTTGCTGAGAATCGTAGACTCTAAAAAAAGAAATTCTCAAGACAATCAATCACATTGATTTCACCTGCAAGCCTTTCGGCACTATCCATTTTTCGGCTAA
>JAYQWI020000884.1:0-3915 GCA_035871815.2 Candidatus Parabeggiatoa communis | reverse complement strand
GATCTTGCGGTTTTGCCCGAATCAGGATGCCGGTGCCAGCTAGGATCCAATTGGCCTTTCACCCATTTGATGGATTCCATAGAGGCTAGGGTACCCGCAGTAATAGTCGCGTTTTCACTCGCACAAAGCATTTGTCCCACTTCACCATTACCATCAAGATCATCAATATCTTCCACCTGATCCAGACAACTATCCAATGTAATCGTGTGAGGCTCATTGTCAGCAGTGACATAAATCCGATTAGTCACACTACCCGGTTCTGTCATTGATTTCACACGGGCAACTAACTCTAAGCGAAACTCCTTGTATTGCGGAACCGAGTAAGCCGATTCACCAGTCCAATTCCAACGTAATAGCGTTTGGCCCGTGCCATTATAATTCTCCACTTTTTTAAACTGTGGTTCTGGCGCACCTGATGGCTTTCTGATGATACTCCAGTCTTCAAATTCCAAATCAGGATTCAACAGATCAAAAATGCTGGGATTAAGCAGTAGCCCATTTTTACGATTATTCAACTTGATCTCGTATGTGACAGGATCACCCGGGGTAATCGTAGAGGCACTTGTGACGGTTTTAATCAACTGTGGGCTCGCTGTCGCGTACACAATATTCGTTGTCTTACGACTAGATTGAGTCTTGTTGTCATCCTCGTAAGTGTATTCAGCGATAGCCGTGTTTTCAATCTGATCACCAACCTGAACAGGATTACCCTGACGATCTTCTGACAACACGCTGGCTGAGAAACCATTCATATTCACTTTACTGTCGCTGGAACGGAAACCCACAGGCATTTCATCTAATACCCAACGCAATTCGCTGATGTATTCATCCGATCCTAATGCCAAGCTCGACACGTCAACAGATTGTCGAGGGGGAGTAGCAAACGGATTACCAGGAACCGCGATCCATTCAGCATTCCTGAGATTCGTTTTATAATCGATGCTAACTGGAATACTACCGGCCTCTTGGTTATTTTCCCCAGCACGCAAACTCGTCACCACCATTTGACTGGGTATGGTATCTGTGATAACCACATTCTGTAGCGGTACATTACCGTCATTTTTGATAGTGAAACCATAGTCTATGTTTCCTTCAGAAATAACCGTCTTAGGGCCTTGTTTCCAAACCGTCAATTTAGCCGTACCTGCACCGATTCCGGCACCAAATGTAGCCCCTGCATTAGCACTGTCCGTTTTGATTTCAGACTCGCCCACTGGCGTTCCATTAACCAACACCTCATTAATGATTTCACTGCCACTGGCAAAATGTTCTGACCGATATTTCACCTTGACCTGAGGCTCAAAACAATCACCGACAGCCAGCGTGTCTCCCGTTCCTCCCCAAGTAATGGTTTGATTATCAGGATCATAAACACCCTTGTTTGTTGCAGAAATAAATTCTGCATTAGGCGGTAATGTGTCAACCAAGGTGACATTTTGCCAATCCAGTCGGCCGTTTGCATTTTCACTACACAGTTTAATCTGGTAGGTCATCTCCTGATCAAGAGTTGCTTTGCTGTTTGAAAGTGTCTTAGTCAACGTGACCACACTTTCAGCCTCCACTGTTACCGTTATAGGAACAGTCTGAACGGAATCAGCATTATTACCCTCAATCTCAAACTCAGTGGTAATCTCTGTACCATTTGGGGTTTGCCCGTTAACGCTTTCAACATTAAGCGTGATTTCGCCAGTAGAACCAGCCGGAAGTCCAAGCCCAAGCGCCTCATTATTTGGGTCAATCGGATTCATAAACAACCATGTTATAGACTCTTCAACAGGATCATAGATGGCCTCGGTCACATGAGGACTTTTTGTCAGGGCTACTGCGGATAATGCGCTGTTTAATGCTGACGGAAAATTACCGGTTACCTGAACATTTTCACAATGTTCAGTCGTACTTGCACAGCGATAGCTAAGTATGTACTTCAACTTATCTCCCGCTTTCACGGTCGTGGGCCCCTCAAGGGTTTGCACAATATTCAATTCTGGCTTGGCATAAGCGTTGGCCATCATGCCTAACACCATCACTACCCCCACCAGAAAGGGATATGAGTTTGTGCTTCGTCGAAGAAGCAAAAGGATATTTTTCATTTTTTCCTCCATTAATAAATAAATGGAAAAGTGAGTGAGCTTGTCATTGTCAATCAAGTTGCCTCTCAAGATAAAAGCGATTCGCATCTATTTAATTGTTCAGAAAACTTTCAAAAACCATTTCGTTAAACCCAACATTTAACGGTTTTTAATTTAAAAAATCATTATCTAACAAATATTCAATAACAAACCAATCTAATCTTCTAAAAAATTGAGCGACAAGACAATGTCGATAACTCAAAAGCCTCATAGTTATCATTAGATTTAATAACGATTTAATCTCAAACAAATCAAGTCATTCAAATCTAAATCAACTACATAACGTCTATGTCAAATGTCACTGATAAACCAGTCACCACTCAACAACTACCCTATTTTTTTTATTTAAAATAGGATTGACTTCAAGACACAAAAAATCAATACCCTTGTTGAAATATTGATTTTACCTGTCCAATGGTTATTTTGTGTTGTGAAGTTTATGGAATTTAAATTCCATATCAGATAAACACCATCATGATATAGAACTGTTTTAAATTAATTCAATCAATAAATAGGCAACACTATCAGAGTGTTTTTTATGCCATAGAGGTACAGCACCAATAAATATGCAAAATTCATTCCATTAAATTGCCATAAATATTTGTTTTTCAATAAGATTAGATATTTTAATGATAAGATTAAATACGTTTTTCAAATGAAAGTCAAAAAAAGGATTTTGCCTTAAAGCTAGTATTTGAATTTATAAAAAATAAAACAGAACTGTCTTTCAATTTTAAGTCGCAAATTGCGATTAATATTTTGCAATATGCGAATAATACATTTCGGTAATGATGATTGATGGTCAATAATTATGAAAAATGAACAAATAGTGTTCAAATCACTTTTAATCAGATATTGTTTTTTAAATCATTGATTTATAGCTGATTCAATTCAATCCAGTGGCTTATATTATTAAATTCGATAGGTTTACGTGAAAAAGTAGTTGCCGCTTATTTTCACGGCGAGGGTTCGATGCGACGTTTAGCTAAACGTTTTAAGGTTTCCAGAAAGTTTTGTGTCGGGGTTACTAAAGCAGGTAAAAGAAACAGGCGAAATTGTCCCAAAACCCCATGGAGGTGGACATCCTTCATCAATTAAAGTATCAAGGTCAAACTTTCATCAGAGAGTTCGTTGAAAACCAACCAGACTTAACTCTTGAAGAAATTCGTGATGAATATAATGAACATTTTGAACCGGTCAACCAGTCAACAATCGATAGAGCTTTAACAAAGCTAAAGTCGGAAAAAAAAGACTCTTTTTTACCCTATAGGAAATACGCCTGAAAATCAGAAAAAACAACGTCAATTCAGTCAAAATTAGAATTGCTGGTTAATGCCTGCAACGTTAGCCTATCTGGCAATCATATTGTACAATCCCAATAATATTGCATGGGAAGGTTCACCTCCCACAACCGAACTGGAAATTGAAGTCGCTTTAGATTTAGCCTAAATGATGGGATTCAAGCGACAACAGGCCTATGGTCATATTACTTCAGGTGGCACAGTGGCTAATTTGGAAGCTTTATGGGTTGCTAGAAATATCAAATCGGTTCCGATGCTAATAACACAGGTGCCCCCTGATTTGGTCACTGGCATCACTGATTGGGAAGTGATGAATTTGTCGCCTATCAAGATATTGGACTTAGTGGACAAGCTGACGGATGAAGAAGTTGAGGAAACCAAGAAGCATTCAGTACGCGGTAAAGGGCTTGCTGCTTTCAATTTTTAGCAAATTGTTTGTGCCACAGTCCAAACATTACTCTTGGAATAAAGGGCCAGACATTTTG
>JAYQWI020000883.1:0-4613 GCA_035871815.2 Candidatus Parabeggiatoa communis | reverse complement strand
TATAGTGATAGTGTTATCCAAACTGGCAGTGGCAAACTGTTTGCCATCATGGTTAAAGGCGACTCGAAATATCGTTTCACTTTCCCCTTTTAAGGGTTTAGCAAGAGGTGTTTGTTTGTTGACATCCCAAATAACAATCTTATTATTTTCTGTCCCAGCACCCACACTAACCAGTTGACTACCATTGGGGCTAAAGGCTATGCTGACTGGAATATGCCCCATATCTTGCAAAGGTTTACCAATAGGCCTTTGTGTGCCAACATCCCAAATAATAATGGTAGCATCCAGACTTGCACTGGCAAGCCGTGTACCATCAGGGTTGAAGGCAACATCAATGACTTTTTGATAATGCCCTCTGAGATAAGTGACCAGTTTAGGGTTACTCCGTAAAACATGCAGCAAATTGGCTTGAGTTTCAAGTGTATTGCTTTCTTGCATTGCTTGGGCAGCCAGCAAAATCCCCCTATCAAAATAGCCATTGGTTACAGTGGGATAGTGTGTAATAAACCAAGATTGTGTGGTTAATTGGCTTATTTTGGCTTTTTTTTCAGATTTGATAGCCCGTTGTTTTTGTCGCTCTGTTTCTATTAAATTTTGTTCGAGTTGTTCGCGTTTTTGTGTGAGTTGCTCCCCTTTTTGCTGCGATTCCCACCATTGCCAACCCGCCATTCCACCGAGGCCTAGTGCCACTATCAAGAAAATTGTCAATATTCGATTCGCCCGCCTTTGCATTTGCGCCTTTAAGGCACTTGTTTGACTAGCCGTTAAAAATTGATAATCTTGCTCTCCTAAATTTTTGCCTTCTGCCCAAACTTGAGCCTCTTGTAAGGCTTGCCCCCGTAATAGCCGTGATTCATCCTGACGATTTGAGCCTAGCCATGCCGTTAAAGCTTCTGAGTATGGCCGTAAGTTTGCCAACGCCTTTTCAACCCAATTGAGATTGAACACTTGTGAGTAAATTTGATTGAAAACCAATAATTGACCTTTCCGCTTAACGACTAGGCCTGAGAGGTGGAGTTCTAATTGTTTAGTGGAGTCGTCGATAAAAATTGCGCCTTCCAATAAAACGCGTTGATATAATCCTAACAACTGCCCGGTATGCTGCCCTCCACTCCGTAACACCCGGTCACGGATGGTTCTTAAATGCGCTGGATCATCTTGGGATTCCCAATGCTCAATCACTTTGGTTTGCACTAATTGTTCAACCCACGCTTCCTCTTGTTTGGCAGGAATAGGCGTATTGTTAGCTTGACTGATCAATTTGCAAAGCTTTTGCGTCAAAAAAGGTTGTCCCGCTGTCCAATTTAACACGGCTTGCAGCACAGCTTGTGGATTCTCGGCTTTTGCCGTTAATCCTGTCATCAAAGGTTGTGCTTCATGTAATTGAAAGCCGGTTAAGTCAACAGCGCGTCCAATATTAAAGGGAGTCCGTTTAGTGTCTTGGATGAGATCGGGAGGACTCGCTACCCCCAAGATGGCAAAAGTTAAGCGTTGGTATTCTGGATTATCCACTCGTTGGTTATGGCAAGTACGAATGAAGACAAAAAAATCTTCCACCGAAAACGATAAACTACGAATGCTATCGCTTTCATCAACAAAAATAACAATGTTTTGCGGCACTAACACTAACAGGGTTTCATCAATAAATACGCTTAAACGCTGTACTAGAGACAAATGATTGTGACTTTCATCCCAAGATTTGAAGTCAAATTGTTGTAAATCCAAACTTCTGATGATGGCATAAATAATGCCGTTATACCATTTTTCTTGGGTCACATTAGAAGTGCCAAGGGTGCTGAGATCAATAGCCGCACAAGCAAAGCCTTCCGCTTGTAACCGTCGCATGGTGCGAACGCGCAAACTGGATTTGCCCATTTGTCGCGCATTCATGACATAACAAAATTCTCCAGCCTTTAAGCCCTCGTAAAAATATTCGTCGGCTTGTCGTTGCACGTAAGTGAGGGCATTATCGGGGAGACTAGCGCCAACTTGATATTCATAGGCGACATTAGGGATTGTCTCTTGTGGTGTCATAAAATAAACTCACATAGTTGAAACACAAAAAAGTCAATTTCTTCGTGAAATGCAGAAATTACAAACGAGTACGAAAATAATGGCGGTACAAATCACACAGCGGCATCACGGCATTGCCCTGAGATTTGACTAACCCCATACTGCGTAGTTTAAAGGTACTCTTTTCATCTATTTCTACTGGGTTATTGGCTGCCACAATTAATTTCATTGCGGCCACTAAATTATCACTATCTTCTTTCATATTTAAAGAATGACGGCGCAAATGTGCATAATAGAGTCCTTCTTCGGTGGGCGCAAGTTGCAATAATTGTTTTAATGTTGTCCGTTCACGGGCAATTTGATAAAGTGCCGCCTGTACCAAATAAGGATGGCCTCCCACCATCTTCATCAATTGTTCAACTTGCGTGACAGTCCAGTTGAGTCCATACCGTCGTACCAAATCCTCTACTTGTGCCTGAGTCAATTCAGGTAACTCAACGGGCAACCCCACATTGAAAGGTGACTGGTTAATGTCCAAAGGGATATAAACTTCCTTGGAATGCACAATGACTAAACGGAGTTTTTTCCAAGCCTCTTCAGTTTTACCTTGTTCATGCCAAGTGCGTAAGAGTCCCAAGAAATCTTTGGCAATGTTAGGATATTTAAAAATCTCATCCACTTCGTCCAAGCCTAATGTCAGGGAACTTGGGATTTCTGCTAACAGACATTTTTGAAAATAATCTGTACAGTTATCCTTACTACCGAGAAAATCCATCCAATGACTTATCACTTTATCCGCAGATAAACCCAATTTTCGCGTCACAGTCACACAAAACCATTGCAAAAAGTCGTTGATATCCTCAAAAATCGCGCTATCTGCTTGTTTAAAAGAAAAAGAAACAACGCGAGCCCCATGCTGTTTGGCATGATGGAGGATCCGCTCCATTAAAGACGATTTACCCATTTGTCCAGGGGCTTTAATACGAATCAGTGCATCTGGCCTGATAATGGCTTCGTAACAATCTGACTCAATTGGGGGACGCTCCACATAAAAAGGAGAATCCAAAGGTACAGTACAATCTGGCTGTTCAATAAAAGACGACTTAGGGCGAAGTTTTTTAAGTAGCCCTTGCACAATCGCAGCCGTGTACCATTTTCCCCAAAAATAATCAATTGCAGCTAACCCACCTAAAATACCACAAATCGTTAAAATCACTTCAAGCATTATAAAACCTCCAAAGACAACTCAAATTTGAATCTTGTCTAAATGGTTATTAAGAAATCCATTGCTAATGATATAGCGTTTCCCGATTGAATAAAGTACAGTTATATTAAGAAAATCGAACCGCAAAATAAATTTGGAACGAAAATCAATCCGGCCGCAAAATAAATTTTGCACTCCAATCGCACCTTCGCGAAAATAAATTTTGCACTCCATTCTTCCTCCAGATTATCTTTTCAATCCCGCCTACTCACCAATTCACAAGAAATCCTACATAAGATAGAACGTTGATTTGACTGATTAATCAGATTAAGGCTGATTTTTTTAATCAGCGTGAATCATGATAAGAAGCCGAATCAGCGTTCTATCAACATTGCTTGCTTCTCAAAAATGATAGAACACTGATTTGACTGATTAAGCTGATTAACGCTGATTTTTTATCACTCTAATTAAGCTTTCCTATTTTCCAAATAGCCTCGCTATGGATAAGCGAATATCTAACTTGTCATCATTGACTTCAGTGTCGTTGGTACCAAACGTTTTGAATTGTTCTGCTGTTGAATAAACGGTTATGGACTGATTTGGCGGAATGATCAACCAACATGATTTCACGGATAGGGCAAAATAGGCCTTAAATTTACCCAGAATCTCATCAATTCCTTGTCTTGGAGACAGGATTTCAACCGCTAACAAAGGCATATCGGCTCTCTTCAATATGTCGTTAGATGGGTTAAACCGATGTCTGCCTTCGTAAAGGCATACGTCTGGTATCAGTTCTGCCTTGGTTTTTAGTCCAAATTGACTTAAATCTATTTGACTGGCATCTAAACTTAACTCTACGAAAGGTGTGAATCTTTCATCATTAAATAATAAACCGGCTATTCTGGTTTGAACAAAGCTATGGTTGACAGAGGACATTTTTTGTCCTTTATATTCTTGGACTTTCTCGTCTAATTCTGGTTCGATTAACTGTTCCATATTAACCTCCGTTCAATGAACATGTTCATATAACACAAAATGGTTCATCAGCGGAATGGTGGGTAAGCAACACCTTAGCACCTATCAGTTTTCGTAGAGACGCGATGCCTCGCGTCTCTGTTTCGAGGCGATGCATCGCTAGAGACGCACGGCCGTGCGTCTCTACAATGGAAACAATCCCTTATTCTTTTTCACGCAAAAGTTTTTGCGCGCAAAAACTTTTGCGTGAAAAGTACTTTTGACAAACTGATAGGTGGTAAGAAGCAACACGAAATTGTTCTAGCAGAATCAGCCTATCCTTCAAATCAAATGCACAAATTGCTGATATTCTGTTAACACAGTGGTTGTCTCGCCTTCAGACTTGCTGACACCATCTTCTATCCACACAACACGATTACAT
>JAYQWI020000882.1:0-12271 GCA_035871815.2 Candidatus Parabeggiatoa communis | reverse complement strand
TTAAAGCTTCTAATTATAATATTGAAAATAACAGAAATAGATTATTTGAGATTAATGGAAAATATTATAATAAAGTGATTTCACTTTATGGCGCAAATGCCTCTGGTAAAACGACTTTTCTTAAATCAATTGTGGTTTTAAGTGCTGTCATTAATAATGAATCGACAGAAAAGTTTCCCACTTCGTTTAAAAACAAATTTGCACATTTATCAACAAAAAGTGAAATAGAGATAGGCTTTATTTTGGATTTAATATTTAATAAAAAATGTAAATTTCAAGGCGGGAGTTTGAAAAACCATAATACGCCTAAACCTGCTATTCAAGCTTTTGAATTATTTAAAGAAAGTTTAACCTTTCTCTCTTCGTTGACTTTGGTTATCAAAATAGTACGCATTATACACGGGAACAATTTGCCTTTGTGGCACTTTCTGCTGTGGTAAGTCTAGTGGTTATAGCCACCCTTAGTATTTTTATAGGTGCTGCCCCTTGGCAAATATTGTCTTCTTTTTTTGCACAGGGACAATGTTTTGAGTATCCGCTTAAAGAAACCACACTATCTGAATACATAGTCTTTCTATTATTATTTGCTATTTTTATTTATTTTATCAAACATATCTATGATAATTGGCAGGGAACCATCACCATAGTAGCGTAGGGAATAGCTCACGCTAAAAATAATGCAGAACAGGATTTGCGGTTTGAATATTTAGTGGAGCGTTACAAATTATGAAAAACATTTTCGTGGATTGTGATATACTATTAGATGTTGGTTTAGAACGTGAACCTTTCTATCACGCTTCAAGTGAATTGCTTAATTATCTTGAAGCCCATCCCAACACCGGTTTTATTGCTTGGCATTCAATAAGCAACGTTTTTTACATTGGTTTGGTGGGTGTAACGAGGTTCTACCCACCCTACGCTTGCTCCTCAAGAAGCAAGAGTATGTTTCATTCTCCACCTCAGATTTTGAGAGAAGATATTATAACCAGCGTTAATTGTAGCGTGGATAGAGTTTTCAGATGCTGGTGGATTTTGCTTTGTTCTACCCACTCTACGCTTATTTAATAAAAGGAAAACTTTATTAATGGAGTCAATAGAAGCTAAACTTTCGGAAATACAAAAACATTGTAAGGTAACATTCACTACGAGAAACCATAGTGATAAACGACAGATCAATATGGAAAAGTTAGAAAACAAGGTTTATGATTATCTTAGTGTATTAAAGGGGCATGTTGAAACTATGGGAGGAACATTTCAATTCAGAATTGAGTTTCCTGATGAAGGGTACTGTGATAATTTCGTTTTTTTAAAAAAACAGCGGGAAAAAAATTCTTCAAATGAAAATAATTCAGCGGAAAAACAAGATAAGAGCGAAAGCTGAGTTAACGTTAATCCCTAACTCTATAAAAAGAGAAAAGCTTTATTCATTTAGTTAATTAACCTTAATTTAAAGGTAGAATTGCAAAGGAATTGCATATTTACTTTATTATTGATTGTAGTAATCTTAGAAGCTATCTATGGTGAAGCATTTTACAAGCTGATCCGTTCGAGATTACGATAGAAGGACTTTGACATGGTGTCTAAAGTCAAAAACCAAAGGAAAGTTTTTTTATGAAAAATTTTTTGATGGTAAGAAAATATCAATCTTTAATAAAGGAAAATAAATATGCAAACTATAAATTTAACAACCCACAAGGAATTATCTACCCAACTGAAATATTATCAATCTCGTGTTAAATGGGTTCTATTAATCAAGAGAAAAAATAATACAAAAATGAGGTTATGTGACTTTTCAAAACGAAGTTTATGTTACCTCATTAAATCTGTTTCTATTAATGATCTGGTAAAAATTGATTTTGACCGAGATAAAAGATATAGAAATGAAATTTTATGGATATTTCATTACTTTCATAATGGTACTAAAATTTATATTAAACTAAAATTCCTTGATAATGGTTTTGTTAAAGTAATATCCTTTCATCCTACTAATTAATTCTCCAATTAACTAAATGAAAAAACACGAGCCAGGGCGTGTATAAATACACCTGGCATCTACTATTACATGATTTTTTTGATAATTTTTTATAACATAAAAGATTTCATTATGAATATTAAACCTGTAACTTGTCCAGTTTGCAAACGCAAAAATCATATAATTATTGTCAAAAAAAAGAGTAATCTAACAGTTAGAAATGAAAAGATAGAAGTTACGCATAAGTTTTTTAAATGCAAGCATTGTAATGTTGAGTTTGAAGACTTTGAAACAAAAGATGATTTAGATGAAGCATATACCGTATACCGTCATCGTCATAATATGTTACATCCGGAAAACTTTACAAAATGGCGGGAATCGTTAGGCTTATCTATTGAAGATATCAGCCATTTACTGAAATGGAATCCACGTAAACTAGGTTTATACGAACATGGACTCTTGCAAACAAAAGAGGAGGATATTCAATTAAAAAAAATAATGCGTGAATTTAGCGAACGTAGGGTGGGTAGAGCTAAGGCGCAATGAAGTATCAGAATAAGCAACCCTTAATTTTCAATGAGTTAGTGGGTTTCACTTCGTTCTACCCACCCTACGCTTGCTCAATGGAAAGAAAAATTCTAGTGAGCGTAGGATGGGGCCCACGCAAATTATTGGATTGATGATGCTTGAGGTATACTGTTCGAGGACATAAATTAACTTTTTATGTCATTTCGCTTGAAATGACAAAGGTAAAATAAAATTTATGCCTATGTTGAGTATAATTACCCTATACTTTCTAATTAATTGCATTAATCGCTAGACAACGGCAAAATTTTTAGTATGTCTAATTAATAATGCATACAACAATAAATACGACTACTTAAATCATGAGTGATGAACGAATTCGACAAATATACAAGATACCAGAATCAAGGAAAGTGGAATCAGAACACAAACGCCTCCAGGAAGATTTGAAGAATTGGGCTATCAAGCGCGGCTATCCAAGCCCCGACGAGCTTCCTGATGGTAGCAAACCGGATGTTATACGTTCTGATGAAAATGAAAGCTTATTTATTGGCGATGCAAAGGATGCTACAAATGAAACGCCATCAAACACAAAAACCGTGAAAAGAATCAAGAATTACATTCAACAATTTGCACTTCTACTTGATAAGAAAAAGAGGCGCGCTGGTATTATCGCAATTGCTACAAATAATGAGCAGGCTGCTAAAAATTGGGTGACAACTTTAAACACTCTTTGTATTGAAGCGGGAATCACAGATCCTCGTACAAACTCTGAACCAAATTTCGATATAACAAAACTCCAGAAGAAGAATACTTGGATTATATGGTGGTATACTTTGCATCGTTATAAATTGCGCTCTTTTGACATCTAACAACCAACAGCGGGCATCAGTTGTCTTAAAGCTCAAGTCAGGTGGTGGTGACTAACCAAAAAACGCAAATTATAACGGTGAACAGTATAATTGGTCAGCGAGTGTAGGGTGGGTAGAGCCAAAGCGAAACCCCATCATTTTCAAGTCAAGAAGCAAGCGTAGGGTGGGTAGAGCTAAAGCGCAATGAAGTATCAGAATGATCAACCCTTAATTTTAAAGTAGTTGATGAGTTTTACTTCATTCTATCCTACGCTTGCTTAAAATAAAATATTTCCAAATCTATAAAGTTTATTTTTATTGTTTGTATTACAATATCATGTGAATTTTATTTTATCCGCCCTATGCTCGCTAGATAAACTCCAATATCATGAATTTTATTGAAAAATAAAATTAATTCAATCCTAAATAGGCAAATCTCTATGTACGGATTTTTACGCATACCAAACCACAAATTAAATAAAACAGATGGTGATAGCTATAAAAAAAGTTACTGTGGACAATGCCATGCTTTGCAGAAACATTTTGGCTATACTTCAAGAGCTTTGTTATCTTATGATACGACGCTCATCGGTTTGCTGATTGACGCACAATCACAATCAGTCAAACGTGAAACGAAAGCTTGGTGCGCTGTTTTTCCGCGTAAAGTGCCGGTTTATCATCCTGATGAAATGGCACAAAAAATGGCTGCCAGTCTTGCCGTTGCTTTATTGTTTACCAAGTTGAATGATGCTTTACAAGAAAAGAAGTCTTTCTTAAATACGGTGGTGGCTAAATATTACCAACGCCAATTTAACCATGCCCGAAAAATTTTGGAAGCTGCCGGTTTTAACACCGATTTAATTGATCAATTACTGGCAGAACAAGCCCAAGTTGAATTAAAGAAATCCCCACGTATTAAGGATTATGCAGAACCGTCAGCACGAATTACCGGTGAAGTTTTTCGTTTTACTGCCACGCTGACTAATTTGAAGCAAAACGAAAGTATTCTGTATGAGATTGGTTATCATGTTGGTATCTGTGTTTATTTGATCGACAGTTGCATTGATATTTTAGATGATGTTGGAAAACAAAAATTTAATGCTTTGCTGGCGGCTTATCAAGATAGTCATGGTTTTTCTGCCACTCGTTCTCAGCACGAAATCGTTCGTTTAGTGATTGATTCATTGCGAACCATTCAAACCTTAACCAAACAACTCACCCTTTATCACCATCAATCTCTAGTTGAAGGGATTCTATTGCAAGGTTTTCCTACCCGTCTTCATCAACAAGTCCATAAAAGTATTAAAAAATTAGAAAAGAATACATTTATTCCGGTTAATTATTTACCTCATGCGGCATTGGCATCAGCATTATGTTTTTTTACAAACGAAGCGAATGCTGCATTTGTTTGGGGAGAAGAATATAACTATGGTGAATATTGTGGTATGAATCACAATTTAAAAGTTTATGGTTATATGTGTAGTGATAAGGTTTCAACCCATGTGCATGTGTAATAAGCAAAGATATGGGATATGCAAGCATTTGCTGTAACATACCAAAGTATTATATATTAAGCATTTTCAATGATGAAGACCAGGTATCCCGTGAAATTGGTGTTATAACATTGGTTATAGTCATTTCTTTTTGTTTACTAGCTTACATTTTTTCACCAGGAGATATATCAGAAAGCAACAATAATAATCAAGCCAAAATTGAAAGAGAAGAAAAAATAGAAAAATCTATACGTTATTTTGTGGAAAATACTTCCCGTCCTTTTGTTAAAGATATCTCCCCTGAGTTGCAACTGAATATACAGAAAATTGATGACAGTCTCACTGCCATTAAAACTAAGATTCAGAATCTCCAAAAATTGCAAAGCCAATTTCCTGCACAAAAAGATATTATTCAACCTAAAATGGCTAAACTCAATAAGTTAAAAAATCATCTTGAGAAAACGTCATACACTATCCAAATGCAATTAAGAAAAGCTTATGTTATTCATGAAGCCAATAAAATCGAAGGTATTGGGCAATCTATCTCTCTTGAAGGTATTTTTACAGAAGCGGATAATGCTTTACAACATGCCAAAGCAATTCTTTCTAGTATAGAGGAAACAAACTAATGAGAAACTCATTTTCAACTGAAAGTCAATCTAAAATACGCCGATCTCAACCTAGACGACTTACACTTATCGATGGAGGGAAAAAACCAATAAACGACTCATTTTCAACTGAAAGTCAATCTAAAATACGCCCATTACGTCAACAGAGACTGACTGTCATTAAGCTTATTATTGTATTGACGATTATAGCAATTGGTATTTCAATATTTTTTGTGTCTTGTTCTGAAGAAAACCAATCATTGCAAGTCGTGAATAATGAAGTCAATAACTTTATTCA
This sequence comes from Candidatus Parabeggiatoa communis, assembly GCA_035871815.2. GTDB lineage: Bacteria > Pseudomonadota > Gammaproteobacteria > Beggiatoales > Beggiatoaceae > Parabeggiatoa > Parabeggiatoa communis. The sequence continues at coordinate 6,524 of JAYQWI020000882.1, read as the reverse complement.
AAGCACTGCACCTAATTTGTTGATAAAAATAAGTAATTTATCCAAAACTATTAGTGAAGTTGACACGAAAATTCAGAAATTGACTGAATTGCAAAATCGTTTTCCAGATCATAGTCAAGTGACACAACCTCGCCTTGACAAATGGAATCGCATTCACACTCAATTAACCCAAACCCAAAAAGAGATTCAATATCAAATCGACAGAGCGTATGTCATCTATAAAACTGAACAAGAAATAGAAGGTACTCAACAATTCACCGCAACAGCACAAAGTCTTATCCAAAAAGCGGATGAAGCCTTGAATATCGCTAAAAGCATGACGGAAGTTATTGAAGAATCAGCTAATTATTAATAAATATTGCCAATGGGTAAACATTGTTTGCCCGGCACAAATCAATACATTAGGAAATGTACAAATTATTGGAGTTCTTTAGAAAAACAAAAAAATACTTATTCTACATAAGTTTTGGGTTTTACCAATCCCAGATTTTTTTTCTAAATCCTGCCTATCTATTTTCATGCTTTTCACTTATGGGAAATAGTGCAGAGAATTCCCAGTCGCAGCTTATCTTGCTCGTTATCTACAACGCAATCAGCTCTCAACATTAGCGCAAAGAATTATGATTTCTAAAATCACCTTGGAAAATTTCTTTGGCTTTAGATATCCGGCAACGATAGAAATTAAGACAACACTTTCTCAAAACAGAATGACTTAAATCACTCACGCTTCATTTTGCTTCTAAACCTAATGCCTTTTCAACGGCCTCAATACGGGCTTGACAATTTTTATAAGCCTCAGTCGCTTCGTTTACCATGACGACTAATTGATCAATATATGGTTCATCAATATCGCGCATGGCCTCTGCAATTTCTTTAAGTTTTTAATAAAAAATAATATAATCAATGATTTATGATTATATGTCAACATAGCCTAAAAGGAGTGATTAAAAAATCATTAAAAAAAACTTGCATTTTCATTTTTTTGTGTAAATAATATTGCTTCATTTAAATGAAGTGTTTGTTTAGCCACCGGCACTGGGGTCGTTGAATGGGATTGATTAAAATCAATAACTTATACATCAAATGTTCAATATTTCAGATTTTCAATAATCTTAACATATCGGGGCTGTAGCTAAGAATTACCCCTATATACCCTCTATTTTTGTAGAGGTAACCAACGCGCAAGCCTTTGAGATTGAAGCACTCCCACTCAACGACCCCAGTGCCAACCATTTCAAGGCGTTATATTTTTGCGGTGCAATATACTCACGCAATAAAATCAGTCACTTACATGTTTGAGTGCGTAAGTCCTAATGTTATTTAGATACAGTTCGTTGGGCAAGTAGAACAAACTCATAAAATTTAATGGATGTATGAAAAAAGAATTATATTGTACAAAATATGGAAAGATGCTAGCAGGTAATTCTATTGAGATATTTAATACATATCTTAAACGCTACTATAAAAATAAATTCCAATTAATAATTACCTCCCCTCCCTTTCCATTAAATAGTAAAAAAAAATATGGAAACCTTCAAGGTGAAGATTATCTTGAATGGTTTGTTAATTTAGCTCCTATATTTAATGAATTACTATCAGATGATGGTTCGTTAGTTATTGAAATGGGCAACGCTTGGGAAAGTGGACGACCTGTACAATCATTATTACACTTAGAATGTTTATTTGGGTTTGTAAATAATGAGGATTCCAATCTCAGGCTTATTCAAGAATTTATTTCTTATAATCCTTCTCGTCTTCCTTCCCCGGCCCAATGGGTTACGGTCAACCGTTTGCGTACAGTAGATAGTTATACACATGTTTGGTGGATAGCAAAAACGGATTATCCAAAAGCTGATAATTCAAAAGTATTACGTCCGTATAGTAAAAGTATGAAACGTTTGATTGAAACAAAACAGTATAATTCTGGAAAAAGACCTTCAGAACATAACATTAGTGCAGAATCATTTACTACAGATAATGAAGGTAGTATTGCTCATAATTTATTTGAGTTAGAAACAATTGACGAAAATAGAGAAGTCAGATTACCCCATAGCGTATTAAGTTTTTCAAATACAACATCAAATGATTATTTCTTGAAACAATGCCGAAAGAAAAATATAAAGCCACACTCGGCAAGGATGAACGCTGGTTTAGTCAGTTTTTTTACCCAATTTCTTACAGATGAAGATGATTTAATATTAGACCCTTTTGCTGGAAGTAATACGACTGGCTATATTGCAGAAAAACTTAAACGAAAGTGGTTATCTATTGAGGTTAATGAAAATTATGCTCATGATTCAATCATCCGATTTGAAGAACCTGAACTTAATGCTGAATTAAAAATTAAGCTATCTAAAGGAACAGCATAATGCTAGAGCAGAAATTAAGAGAAATTGCGAGTGTTGATTTATTTACCAAAGGGAAAGATGAATCCTTATTTGTGGGTAGACCATTTTATCTTGATTATGAAAAAGCGCAAATCTTAGTTTCTGATGCGTGGAAACATAGAGTTAAAGGTATTCCTCAAGGCACTTTCCTATTAGCATTTTATGATGGTGAAGATGGTGTAGAAGAAGCCTTATTATTACGGGCTTTATCGCCATCAAAGCTACCAACTGATAATGATGTTGTCAGTTCAATGATTGAATATTATAAACAAGGTACGGATATCAGTGGTAGGGCTGGTAGTAAAAGCAAAAGTAAACTTGATGATTTTACCAGATATGAGTTTAGCTTCTCTGGGCTTCAATGCCGTGTATTGGGCGCATTTTACAAATTTAAACAACAAAAGATAGTCAATGGAGAAGAACAAACATTAGAAAAAGAAGAGTTTGGAGCGGATTTAGAAAATTTTTATGCTGCCAATAATTACAGTGTTTATAAAGCCACTGGGGATGTATTAAGAAAAATTGTCAATCAGCGTGATGGTGAGACAATTGCCTGTAATGAAAATGAATTTAAAATTGGTTTTGTAAGATATAGCTCAAGCCGCCGTTTTCAATCAAATGAACCGAATGTAGTAGTATGCATTAGTCCACAGGATTTTGTGGGAAAAAGAACTGCATTATTTGGTATGACAAGGACAGGTAAGTCTAATACTGTCAAAAAAATAATTGAGGCAACTACAGAAATTTCCAAAAAATCACCATCTAAAGAATTACCTAATAGGGTTGTTAATAATCTTCCTTTCACAAAAGAAGGTGTACCTCAATATCCTGTAGGTCAAATTATTTTTGATATTAATGGTGAGTATGCTAATCCAAATATGCAGGATGAAGGCACTGCTATCTATGATTTATATAGTAAGAATGTCACTCGTTACAGTGTTTTGAAGAAGGTAGGATTTAAAGTAATGAAGGTTAATTTTTACAGTGAAATAGAGAATGGATTTGAATTAATCAAGAATTATTTTGATGCAAATAGGATTACTGGAGATTATGTAAACAACTTTTCTGCATCTGATTTATCATTGTCTGAAAATAAAGACGATTTTAGTGCAAAAACAAGAACTGAAAGAGTTCGTGCTGCTTATTTGTGTTGCCTATCCAAAGCAGGTTTCAACCCCCCTCAGAATTTCACAGTAAAATTTTCTGGGAACAAAGAGATAAATGGAAATATTGATCCGTCAAAGGGTGTAACACTACCCCAAGCATCATCTTGGTTTGAATCAATATGGAAAATTTATGACAAGGATGAATTTTTTACAAAATACCAAAAAGCTCATGCTCATGAATGGGCAGATGATGATTTAAAGTCAATGATGGTATTTTTAACTGGCTTTAGAACCCCAGGTGAAAAATATCCTGTAAATGGCTATAAGAAAATTAGAGTCAAAGAATTGCATGATTTACATACAAATGTTATAGACAAATCTTTTAAAGATGAAATACCTGAACTGTTAAGAAGTGGGAAAATTGTCATCGTTGATTTATCTCAAGGTTCACCAGTTGTACAAAAAGTTTTCTCTGAGCAAATTTGTCAAGCAATCTTCAATGATTCCATGTCAAAGTTTGTCAATAATTTATCCAATAATTTTATCCAGTTTTATTTTGAGGAAGCACACAATTTATTTCCTAAGAAAGAAGAAAAGGACTTGAGTGATATTTACAATCGTCTAGCTAAAGAAGGGGCTAAATTACATTTGGGTATGACTTATGCGACACAAGAGGTTAGTTCCATTAGCTCAAACATCCTCAAAAACACTCAAAATTGGTTTATTGCACATTTAAATAATGAAGATGAACTCAAGGAATTAAAGAAATATTATGATTTCTCTGACTTTACCACTTCATTATTAAGATTTAGTTCAGGAAACGATAAGGGGTTTGTAAGAATGAAAACTTATACAAACCCTTTTGTTGTTCCTGTTCAAATTGATAAATTTTTGGCTAATCGAAAAGTCTAATATGGGAACGACATCAAGAAGTCATAAACCAAACGAATGGGCTGCAAAGGTCAATCATACTCAGATTATCAATGATCCTTTCATAAAACAGTTCATCAAGGAATGCGAATTTCCAAAAGAAGCCTCAGAAATTGAAATAGAAGATGAAGCTATATTTCACAGTTTAGAGGAAAATATTCATAATCCAATAAAGCATATTCTTGCAGTAGATGGTGGATATACAACTGTTGAAGTCAAAAAAAATTTTCCATCATCACAAATTGCATTTTTTCAGTTTGGTGCAGTATTATTTAGTATTGATGACTTAAATTCTCTTTCAGAAAAGCCGTTTATTTCTCCAGAGGATATGAATAAACTGCATAGCTTACGACGATTTAAGTTAGCTATTCCTATCAAAAATGTAATATCTGGAAAACAAACTTCATTAACAAATTCAATAAGAAAAGCAATTTATGATTTTTTTATGAGAGAACATGATAGCTCATGTTTTATGGAAACATTATGTTGGTTGATATTTGAAGAATATACCCATAGTCAAGCTAGTAGCTATGATTTGGGTAGTAATCCTTATCCCGATTCTGAAATCAATAAGATAAAACTTAAACGTTCAGAGATGAAATCTGATTATACTTTTGATACAGAGGTTGGGGAAATATTTCTTACCGATATATTCAGATTACATGAAGCCATAGATGAAGAATTTGGTGCTGGAGGAATCCTTGGCTATATTACCCGTTTAATAGAACAGTTGATTTTAGTTCACTTCATTAGAAAAATCAGGGTACTTCGACCATCTTTACTCAATGAATTTCTATTTATTTCTGATGGCCCATTAAGCTTTTCTGGACAAACCGCAAACATGCATAAGCCTTTGAGAAAATTATGTAATTATCTCTTAGAGAAAGAAAATTTATTTTTAGTGGGCTTGGAAAAAAGTGGAGCCTTTGTTGATCATGCTCAAGAAATATGTCTCCCCCGTAAAGGAAAAAGCATATTGCAAAAAGGCAGTTACATTCTATTAGATAATAAATATATCTATAAATACGTTATTCCAGGTGATCCAAATGCTGCTCCATATGCTAGAACATCTTACTATGGAGGAAAAGTTATTTTTCATTCAAGTGATGCACAAATATTTGTTCTGACAGTTCCTGTGCCTCATGAAAAGGTAGTAATGAATCCACAGGAAAAGGATTATAAAAATTTAAAAGAAATAATGATCAATATCCAAAAATTAAGATGTGATATGTATGATGATTCCATTATTCCTGTAGCATTAGTCAATAAACTTGTATCTCTTGCTAATCATCCTAGCAAAGTATTATTAGAAAAATTCGCTACAAATACGATTCTAAATAGTGAGCGTAGGATGGGTGCGCCAGACAAGGGTAGGATGGGTAGAAGATAAGTAAAAAAACATTATTCTAACTAATTAGAAGGAATTATTGGGGTCAGAGTAAAATAATTTTTCGCCGGGTAGCCAAGTAGGGTAGGTAAGTGGGCGGCACGATTCTCCAATTTAAACACATTTCTATCCGTCCGCTTGCCGGCCCCATTTGTCTGAATCAGGATTTTCAGGATTAAAGGATTTACAGAATAAAATCAAAGTCAAAACCTTATGTAGTTGATTTGGTTTTAATCCGGAAAATTCTGATTCAGACAAGATAGTACAACGAATTTGAAAATCAAACAACGAATAAAACCAAAAGCGTGTTAAAACGATTTCGTTGTTTGCTTTTCAGATTCGTTGTACTCGGTTTGTCTGAATCAATTTAATTTAGAGTTGATTGTGTTTTAATAATGAAACAAAGTAACTTTGCTGTGCGATATCAAATTCTCAAATCCGGAAAATTCTGATTCAGCCAGGTAGGGTGGGTAGGGCGGCACAGTAATTTGAGCCTATTTCTATCCACCCGCCGCTTGGTGAGCTATCTAAAGTAGCCTCATTTCAGATTTTTGTGGTTATTTAATTCATTTTTTACAATTTAGAAAGTATCATGAAACTTTTAAGATTATATATTCATAATAGCGGGGTATTCAAAAATACCTTAATAGATTTTACTCATCATGGTGAACCTCAAAATTTAATCTGTCTAGCTGGTGTTAATGGTTCCGGTAA
>JAYQWI020000881.1:0-7033 GCA_035871815.2 Candidatus Parabeggiatoa communis | reverse complement strand
GCAACCCAATCAGGTCGCCAGAAAACCGCCCAAGGTGGCAACGGCATGACAGCTAACATAAAGCTAAAAATGAAACTGACAATAATAACCCAGCCGCCATGATGTCGCTCTAAACTCATTTTTTTTCAGTTATTACAGTTGAAGCTACAATGACAATTTTTTTTCTTTTACCTTTCTATAGATATTCAGATAATTATTTTCAAAGAAGGGTTCGCTCTAAAACCAATCTCACGCAAAGGCGTAAAGGTGCCAAAAAATTATTTATTTTTCTTTCTGAAAACCTATAGCGAAAAGCTTTTAAAAAACCTTCAGGGTTGAGAGCTTTTTGGTTTTCCCCAAGTTCCAACCTTTCAGGTAAAAGTTTTTATATTTGAATCGCAAAAATCAACTTGTGGGTAAATTTTAGAAAAGGGAAATTGGGGGAATTTTGGATATTTACTTTTTAAATTGTTGTTTTATAAACCTTGATAACGGTTCATCAATCGCAGATAAGTGTTCTTGCATCCAGATCAGTAAAACTTCACGATTGCGTTCTAATGCCGCTCTTGGTAGAGCGTGTACTTGTGCATAAGGTTTACCTATATCAGGTGTCACTTCAATGACTGTGCCAACCGGATAGCCCTTGGGAAATTTTTGACCAAAGCCAGAAGTGACGATCAAGTCGCCGACTTTGATGCCTGTACTCAGGCCAGTATTAGATAAGTACAGCAAAGAAAGGCGATTGACAGCACCCATTCCCTTGGCAACAGTACGCAATCCGGTACGCACGATTTGCACCGGCAATTCATGGCCAGGATCAGTAATGAGCATGACGATACTCGAAAAAACACCAAGATGGATTACCTGCCCCATCACGCCTTGTGCATCCACAACGGGTTGATGAAGAAATACCCCATCCTTTTTACCTTTATTAATCAATAATTTGCGTTTTAATGGGTCTAAATCAACGGCCAATATTTCTGCTACTTTTACCCGCTCACCTACTCTGACAGAGGAACTCAGTAATCGCCGTAAACGCTCATTTTCAGTTTTCAAGTCCTCAAATTTTTGTAAAGCAACCTGTAAATGCAAATTTTCTTCACGTAGGCTTGCATTTTCTTTAAGCAACTGGATACGACTACTGACACTCATAGATAACCATTGGCCCATCTTGACGGGCAAATTGACCACGTATTGAATGGGATAAACCACGGCCAATAAATGAGTACGCACGGTTTCTAAATACGACAAACGATGATCTGTCATCATTAGGGCAATTGAGGCTAATACAAATATCAGTACTCTTAATGTCAGTGTTCGTCCTTCTACAATCGAAGGTTTTAAATCTATTATCATAACGACAAGGATTATTTATAATAAAGGATTTATTCTCCACAAACTCATTATTCCATATTTAACTTAAAAATCAAATACTTACTTATGTTAATTTGAGACAGGCGAATTTGATTTTTAGATAAATCCTTGGAAACTTGAAACTCAAACGCATTGAGAAGGTATGCCTTGTCAACCGTTAGTGCTTGGCAAAAAATAACCGATATAATCAATACCGACGCAAAATAAATTTTGCACTCCATACAGACGCAAAATAAATTTTGCACTCCATTGCGACGCAAAATAAATTTGTACTTAGCGTAGCTGACCTTCGGTTCATTCAATCGGGAAACGCTAGAGATTGATTAATTACCTTCTAAAGCAAAAACCTCGGGCCCATGTTCTTCAATCATTTCCAATGCCCTGCCGCCTCCGCGAGCGACACAGGTTAGCGGATCATCTGCAACAATGACGGGTAGCCTCGTTTCTTCTTGCAGTAAACGGTCAAGATCGGTCAGTAAGGCACCGCCGCCGGTCAAAACAATACCTTTCTCTGCAACATCTGAACCTAATTCTGGCGGTATTTTCTCTAACGCCGCTTTTACTGTGCTGACAATACTGGCTAACGGCTCTTGTAAAGCTTCTAAGACTTCATTACTGTTGAGTGTCAGGCTACGAGGAATGCCTTCAGCTAAATTACGGCCTCGGATATGAAATTCGCGTAACTCTTTACCGGCAAAGGCTGAACCAATTTCCTGCTTGACGCGCTCTGCCGTCGCTTCACCAATCAAAGTGCTATAATGACGACGTACATAGCTGATAATCGCTTCGTCAAAACGATCTCCACCAGTGCGAATAGATTCTGAATAAACAATACCATTGAGGGATAAAATCCCCACTTCTGTCGTTCCGCCGCCAATGTCAAGTACCATTGATCCCGTCGCTTCGCTGACCGGCATACCGGCACCGATTGCCGCAGCCATCGGTTCTTCTATTAAATAAACCTCTCGTGCTCCGGCCCCCTGCGCCGATTCACGAATAGCACGGCGTTCCACCTGAGTCGAACCACATGGCACACATATCAACACTCGTGGAGAGGGATGCCAAAATCTATTATCATGGACTTTATGAATAAAATACTGCAACATTTTTTCAGTAATCATAAAATCCGCAATAACACCATCTTTCATAGGCCGTATCGCGGTAATATGACCCGGTGTACGGCCTAACATTTGTTTTGCTTCTTGACCGACAGCTGCGATAGTTTTTATGCCGCCACCGTTACCCTCACGTTGGCGAATCGCCACCACTGAAGGCTCATCAAGAACAATGCCTTGCCCTCGTGCATAAATCAGCGTATTAGCTGTACCCAGATCAATAGACAGATCGTTGGAAAAAAGTCCGCGTACACTTTTGAACATGAAATTCAATCAATCCTGTAATAAATAGATAAGTTAGATATTCTTTAGTTTTTTAAGAAAATAATAGAGATAAGCTTTATTTACCATAGCAACATAAGACGGTATTGTTAATTGCAGCTGTTTTTAGCTTTTGATATCACTGTACCAAGCTAATCAAGTTTGGGCAAGTCTTAATAGGCAAAATTAAGCCTAAATTTTTTGATGACACTATTTCAAAACGACCTCTTATTTTTCGTCATGCCTGTCATCTTTTCGTTAAATTTAAATATCCTATCAAATTCAAACTAGGGTGTCTGTAAAATCGTTGGATACTTTCTCATTTTCGAATAGTTTAAAGTTATCACTATTTTTGTGTACTATACTTTCTCATTATCGATTTAATAATTTTAACTTTTAACTCCCCATATCAATAATAACGATAAATAGATATTATACCGATTCAATTTAAGTGATTTTATAGGATAATGACACAATCTATTGGTTCGTAATATCTCGCTATAATCTGTTTTTTTTAAAGGAGATTTAATTAAATGCCTTCGTTATCTGATGTCGAAAAAATTGCCCACTTAGCCCGTATATCTTTAAGTGAACAAGATATTCCACTCTACACCCATCATCTTTCTAATATATTAGATTTAGTTGAACAGATGAATTGTATTGATACAACAGGCATCACGCCAATGGCACACCCCCTTGATGCTGTCGCACGACTCCGCCCTGATTGTGTAAAAGAAACCAATCAGCGTGATCATTTTCAATCCATTGCGCCACAGGTTGAAGCTGGCTTATATTTAGTGCCCAAAGTGATTGAGTAAACCATCCAAAATCATCCCAAATTAAAGGGGGCAAACAGCCCCTATTGGTTGGGCATTTTTATTGCCCACCAATCAATGTCGGCTAAACCCTGTTGCTCACTAATCTTAATTAAAATTAATTAATAAAGAATTATATTAATATGCACAATAAAACCCTTTCCGAACTTTCTCGCGCATTACATCAGCGTGAATGCTCCAGTGTTGAATTAACCCGTTATTTTTTAGAACGGATTAAAACGCATGACACACAGCTAAACAGTTTTATTACCCAAACCCCTGAATTAGCGCTCGCACAAGCTAAAGTCGCTGATGAACGCCTGAACAACGGTACGGCACATGCCTTAACGGGCATACCCATCGCCCATAAAGACATCTTTTGTACTCAAGGTGTTAAAACCTCATGCGGTTCCAAAATGTTGGACAACTTCATTGCTCCCTACAATGCCACGCTTGTCGAAAAATGTGAGGCCGTGGGCATGGTGATGTTGGGTAAAACCAACATGGATGAATTTGCCATGGGATCCTCTAATGAAACCAGTTTTTATGGGCCCGTCAAAAATCCTTGGGATACGCAAACCGTGCCAGGGGGTTCATCAGGCGGTTCCGCCGCCGCCGTCGCGGCCCGTTTAACGCCCATTGCCACTGGAACAGACACAGGCGGTTCTATTCGCCAACCCGCCGCTTTGTGTGGTATTACGGGATTTAAACCAACATACGGCCGGGTATCACGTTACGGCATGATTGCCTTTGCATCCAGTTTAGATCAAGGCGGCCCTTTGGGGCACAATGCCGAAGATGTCGCGCTACTATTAAACGTGATCACTGGGTTTGATGAACGCGATTCAACTTCTTTAGATCAGCCACAAGAAGACTACACTGCCCATTTAAACGACAGCATTGAAGGCTTAAAAATCGGTTTACCCAAAGAATATTTTAGCGAGGGCCTAGACGCGGGTGTGGGCAATGCGCTAGAAACAGCCATTAAAGAATTTGAACAAGCAGGTGCTACCCTACACGACATTCATTTACCCCATAGTCATCTAGCCATTCCTGTTTATTATATCATTGCTCCGGCCGAATGCTCCTCCAATTTATCGCGCTACGATGGTGTGCGCTTTGGACATCGCTGTGAACAGCCACAAGATTTGATGGACTTATATAAACGTTCACGCGGAGAAGGCTTTGGGGCCGAAGTCAAACGCCGTATTATGATCGGCACTTACGCCCTATCAGCCGGTTATTATGATGCGTATTATCTGAAAGCTCAACAAATTCGACGTTTAATCAGCAAAGATTTTTCAACCGCATTTGAACAAGTCGATGTCATTTTAGGGCCAACCTCACCCACAACGGCTTTTAAAATCGGTGAAAAAATCGATGATCCTGTCACCATGTATTTATCCGACATCAATACCATTTCCGTTAATTTAGCCGGTTTACCCGCCTTATCCATACCGGCCGGTTTTGCCGAACAACGCCCCGTCGGATTACAACTGATCGGCAATTATCTGAATGAAGCCCAATTACTGAACATTGCTCACCAATATCAACAACGCACCGATTGGCATCAACAGCAGCCGGCTCAATTTAAATAGTTTTTAGGGCGAACCTTTGTGTTCGCCTTTTTGAAAATAAGGTCTGAAAATAAATCCGTATAAACACTAATAACAAATAAACACCATTTACTAATAAGCTATTTTTCGCCTATTTGTTGATGGCAATGCAAGGGGAAAAATGGCCTACTACAAACATTTTTCTACTCGGAGTATTTTCTTATGCCATCTCATGCTTATCGTCACTACGCACTGTTATTACTCTTTTTTTACGTTTACCCGGTTTTTGCTGATAACCAAGCCACTCAAATTGTTAAACAAGCTATTGATTATTGGCGCGGCGAGGAATCATCTTATGCTGTGCTAGAGATGACTATCCAGCGCCCCGATGGGCAACGCACCATGACGCTGCGGATATGGACGATGGGGTTGGAAAACGCTTTAATCTATATGATTAACCCTAATAATGACAAGTATAAGGGACATGCGCTTTTGATAAACAATGGTAAAGCATGGCGTTTTTCTCCAGACACTCAGCAGATTAACCCAATCTCGTTGTCTGAAATGAATCAAAATTGGATGGGTTCTGATTTTTCCAATAATGAAGTCACTAAAATGGATGATTTAGTGGCGCATTACACGCACACGTTGAAGCGCACTGAAACAACGGATACGGGGCAAACGCTATACCTGATTGAAGCCAAGCCAAAGCCAGAAGCGGCCATTGTTTGGGGTAAACAGATACTCAAAATTCGCCCTGATCAGATTATTTTGGAACAAGCTTTTTATGATCAAGAGGATGTTTTGATTAAAAAAAGGGTTACCTCAAAGATTGAAACAATCGGTGGCAAAGCGATTGCCGCAGTGCAACGTATGCAAATAGTCGATAGTGTTCATGAATGGACGGAAATCGTTGTCAAAGAGGCTAAATTTAATATCAAAGTGCCCCGTGGCACGTTTTCCCTGTCTAATCTGCGTAATCAACGATTTTAATCAGTTATCAGTTATCAGTTATCAGTTATCAGTTATCAGTTATCAGTTATCAGTTATCAGTTATCATTATTCTTCTGTTATCTTTAGGATTGTCTCATCATGAAAAAACGATTAATTAAGATCAATCTGACTACTGAATAAAACGGTTTAGGAACGTGCATGAAATAACTTCGACAACTTTTTATCAAGATAGTGATAATAAGGGAATAACAAATTCTTAATGACGATTTTATTTCGTGCCTGTTCCTTAACACTTTTTGATGAATGTCAATCTTCAGTTCAGATATTGATAACTGATAACTGATAACTGATAACTGATAACTGAAAACTGATAACTGATAACTGATAACTGATAACTGATAACTGATAACTGATAACTGATAACTGAAAAATGATTCTACGTTTAGCTTGGCGTAATATCTGGCGCCACCCCCGTCGTAGCGGCTTAACCATTGCCGCGATTGCTTTTGCAGCCTTCCTATTAGTCTTTATGATCACCTTGCAACTGGGCTCGTATGACATGATGATTGAGAACAATCTCAGCGTCTTGACAGGCCATTTTCAGGTGCAACGTGAGGGCTATTTAGACAAACCGAAAATGCGTAGCACCATTGCACAAGCCCAATCCTTGGCTGAAACCTTGCGTAAAATCAATGGCATACTGGATATAACCGTGCGTGCGAATGGATTTGCACTCGTCGCCTCTGAACAACGAACTTATGGCACGCAAATCATTGGCGTGGAAACGGCGCATGAGGGTAAAGTGTCTACGATCCCTGGACGTATTCAAAGCGGACAGTTTTTAAGCAGCGATAATGCACAGGAAGTGATTATCGGACAAGCCTTAGCCCGTAATCTGAAAGTCAAAGTGGGAGATGAATTAACCTTTCTCGGAAGTGGGCGCGATGGTTCCATCGCCGCCACAGTGTTGCCCATTACC
>JAYQWI020000880.1:0-3796 GCA_035871815.2 Candidatus Parabeggiatoa communis | reverse complement strand
GTTCCAAATTTATTTTGCGGTTCGATTTTCTTGATATAACTGTACTTTATTCAATCGGGAAACGCTATAATGACGTGGTTCAAAGAATTTAAACCCTGCTTATACAACGTGTTTATCATGAGAGTTGTTGCAAAATAATGCTCAGATTGATGTTGAACTGATATTGATTAATCAGCATAAATCATGACAATTAGCAAAGGAGGTGAACCCTTTCAAATATGTCTTGGTCTCTCAAAAATGAGTAATCAATTTTAATTACAATTATAAAACATTATTGCCCATCTCCATACACCACAAACGGGGCCCAATGGTAGGGGATCGCATATTTCTGATTACCCGCTTTACCTTGAATCATTTTCAGCTTGATGGCGCGTAAAGCGTCAGCCATTTTTTTCGAGGCCTTCAGATTACGGAAGAGGCCAACACTAAACACTTTAGCCGAAGATAAATTGACTGACCATAACGTCACGGCAACGCGAGCCGTCCCGGCATACATAAACGCACGGGTTAGGCCCATAATGCCTTCACCGCGCACATTTTCGCCACAACTGTCGCCAGCGCAGCCGGTATTACAGGCCGATAAATTCACAAAATCGGCGTTGAGATTAAGTGTGAAGGCATCTGCCATCGTTAAATAACCCTCTGTCAAGGGGTTAGATAAAACCAGGGCAGGTTGGGCTATCTGATTGAATTGACTGGGAATCACGCCATGCACCGAAAACATCACATAGCGATAATCGTCTAATTTCTTATCTTTATTGAGGGCAAACACAGTGCTGCGACTGGCTTTGCTTCCTAAATAGAGTGCCTTGCTGTGATCTGCCTTGAATAGATTCGCAATCTCACGCACTTCGTCCGCAGTGGCGGCAAGACGGTTGAAACAGCCCCCTTTGGTTGATTTGAGATAGGATTGGGTACGCAGTTGTGCAAGGGTTTCGCTTCCCTTTTCATTGTCTACAGCACAAGGCGGATAGTCTGGATCGGCAAAAGCCAAAAACGGTTCCGGCGCTGGTGTCTTGCTTTTTTCCTCGCGGAGAATTTTGAGCAGCGAGGCTGAAGAAAGATAGCTGATGGCATAGTCTTCAATAAGGTAGTGAATTTCGCGCCTTGGCTTGTAGGCGGTGACTAGCGAACCAAAGGGTAAGCCATATAAAGGCCCGGTGGGAACAATATAGAGTATTTCCGCGCCTTTTATCAATTGACGTACCGCTTCAGGCAACAAAGTCTGATAAAGCTGCAAACTGGCTTTCGGAAATTTCCGATTAAAACTGCGATTAGACAGATAACCCCGCAATTGAGCGATTTTCTGCTTTAAGGTTTTTTCATCCACTGGCAGGGTGAACATTTGAAAGACTTGTTTGCCAATCACCCATAAAACGGTATTCTCTTTCATCACGCTATACACCAACATCATCTCGCCTTCTTGTAAAACCTGGTTTTGCAAAGTGGCTAACTCAACGGGTTGGGGGTATTTCAGGGCGTAGTATTTGAGGGATTTTGCTTTGATACGCGCTTTTAACTGGGCTTCCGCTTCATCAAGGGCAGCATATTCTTGCGGCGATAAAGATTGAGCTTGTTGCCATTTAAAGGCAAGTGATTGTTCTGCTTCAATAATTTCATTATCCAAACCCGCAAAGCGCCGCGCCCCACTTTGACCCATTTCTTCCAAAAACACGCGCCCTTGTTTGCGCTCAAAGGTTTCAAAGGCTTTGCGATCATAGCATTTTTTCGGTTGACTTGAGTGCAGCGATTGTAAAAGGGTAATCAGTTCATCATAGACATATATTCTTTTACGCATGAAAGTGGTTTTATGTGCTTTGGTCAGCCTATTTCTGATTTTCTCAAGATTATCAAGTGCTTGATCATAGTGTTCAATGGCAAGTTCGGGTTGATTGAGTTTGGCTTCAGTGGAGGCTAAACCGCGTTGTGCCAACCAAATTTCGCCTACACCTATACTTTTTTCAATAGCGATACTGTCTTGAAAAGCTTTTTTAGCTTTTTGAAATTCGCCAAGGTTTTGATATGCTATACCAATATTAGTCAAATTCTCCCATTGCCCCTGTTTATCTCCTATTGTTTGACGTATTGTCAAAGCCTGCTTTAAATAGTCCAAGGCTGCTGGGTAGTCGCCTAAGTTTAGATGCGAAAGCCCGATGTTAGTCAAATTAGTCCCTTTACCGCGTTTGTCACCAAGTTTTTCAGCTATTGCCAAAGCACGCTGAAAATGCTTCAAGGCTTTTGGGTAATCCTCAAAAAAATCCATGTACACCGTGCCGATTTTACTCAAATCTGTTCCTTCACCACGTTTATCAGCGATTTTTTTATCTATTGCTAAGGCTTGCTGATAATAATACAAAGCGTTTGGGTAGTTGCCCAATTTACTGTACACAGCACCGATGTTACTCAAATCTATCCTTTCAGCGTGCTTGTCATCAAGTTCTTTATCTATTGCCAAAGCCTGCTTTAAATAGTCCAAGGCTTTTGAATAGTCGCCAAAGTTTTTATACACTGTGCCGATGTTACCCAAATCATCTCTTTGCCCAGGTTTGTTAACGACTTCTTTATCTATTGCTAAAGCCTGCTTTAAATAATCCAAGGATTTTGGGTAGTTGCCCAATTTACTGTGCATTACACCAATACTAGCGAAGCTATTTCTTTGCCCAAGTTTGTTACCAAATTCCTTATTTATTGCCAAAGCTTGCTGATAATACTCCAAGGCTTTTGAGTAGTCATCCAAATGATCATACACCACGCCGAGGTTAGTCAAATTATTTCCAATACCGCGTTTGTGACCGATTTCTTTATCTATTGCCAAAGCCTGCTGATAATAGTCCAAGGCTTTTGGGTAGTCGCCCAAGTTTAGATACAGCACGCCCAGGTTACCGAGAAATTGGCTAATGTAAGCCTTATCACCCAGCTCTTGCGCTTTTTTCAAACCGGTGTGCCATTTTTCTAGTGCAGTTGGATAGTCTGATCGGTAAAAGGCTTTTTCACCTTCTTCTTGTAAACGATCAAGTTCAGGATAAGAACGGCGTTGCGAGCCAATTGTTTCCAGCAATTTTGCCATTAACTCAGCCAAAGCGCGGGATAGTTCTGCCTCTTCTCCCACACCTTCACCAGCAAGAAGCAACCTTTGTTGAAAGGCCATAGCAGTGTTTGGGTTGTCTATAAGTAATTGCCCTGCTTTTTCAAAGTTTTGAGCTTGTATGGCAGTGAGAAATTCTTGAGCAAACTGCTCAAACGAAATCTCCTCCGCTCGTAGCCCTACTACCGAAAAAATCATGAGCAGTAACGCTAATGTGATGGTTTTGAGTGTGTGCATATTGTTTTCCTTTTAACTTGTTGAACAGGATTTTATGGCGGCTGGAAAGTCGATAAGATTACAGGCCTCTGAGTACAACGGCCGACCAGCGTTTTGATTCCCGAACGAGTCACATATCGTCTTTCTCGATTGAATAAAGTATCTTTATTATCAAGTCGGTCTGCAAAAGGGGGTATTCCTAAAAAAAGGGTCATTATCAATCGGGCCTTCGCAAAATAACAATGCACTCCAATCCATAAGTGAGTGCGGAGAGGCAATGGGTGGGCAAGCGGGCAAGAAATGATGACATACTTTGAGAGTACACATACTTTGCTTTGTGATTTAATGACTTAGGGGGCGCGTTTATAAAAAATGTAGCCCTCGCAAAATAACAATGCACTCCAATTGCAAAATGAATTTTGCACTCCAATTATTCGCTATAGCACAAACTAATCCGTTGAATCCCCTAATCAGTTGTACTCAGGGTGAAATAGA
>JAYQWI020000879.1:0-3701 GCA_035871815.2 Candidatus Parabeggiatoa communis | reverse complement strand
GATTATCCATCAAAACGAACTTATGAGGGAAACTGAATATCAACCCATTCAACTGGCCGGGCAAATAGAAATTAAACGTGTTCATTCCGGGCAAATTTCCTTATTAGAAAACACGTTTTATGCTTCGCAAAAACAGGAAAGTAAGGCAACGTTTAAACAAAAATTGCAGTCTTGTTTAGCACAACCCGATATTTTTGAAACACAGATTGTGCAAAATCGTACTGGGCAACCATTGGCTTTACTGGTTTACAAACGCAAAAAACAGCGTGAACTTGAAATTCCAATATTTCGTTTAGTGCCAAATACCCTCTCAGCAACTTTAGCCAGATATTTGATTCTTAACACAATTTTACAGTCTACCCATGAAAAACGTATACTGACTCAAATCACTGATTCTTGCCTCTCAGATGAGGTTGTTGACGCACTTCAAGAAAATGGTTTAATCTTAAAAGATAATTATTGGCTCAAAGCTAATCTGCCATTTGTGGGCACAACAAAAGAATTAGTCACAAGACTCATTGAGTTAAGTAATGATTTGCCTCATGCCAATCAATACTTTAAAGAGTTTACCGATATTCTGAAAGCGGTTCATATCCCAAGAATATTGGAGGTTGAACGATCTTTATCGCCTACTAAAATAACTGACATAGATATACCCCATTTTGTTGTCTCTATACGTCCACAGTATGCTATGCATCTATTTGATTCCAATCTGGCTAAACAAGATATCTTCGGGGGTGAAAAAAGCCTTATCTGGAATGTAGAAAATGTCTATTATCGTGCAAGTCATCCTCAAGTGCTTTCTGCACCTGCTCGTGTTTTGTGGTATGTAAGTCAAGGAGATGGAAATTATCAAGGAACAATGTCTATTCGCGCTTGTTCCTATATTGATGAAATTGTTATTGATAAACCCAAACGCCTTTACTCAAAGTTTAAGCGACTTGGAGTTTATGAATGGAAAGATGTTTTTGAGGTAGCACACCAAAACCTTGATCAAGAAATTATGGCTTTTCGATTTAGTCATACAGAAATATTTAACAAGCCTATTTTTAGAGAGGTTCTTAACCAAATTTGGAAAGAAGAAAATGGGAAACAATTTAACATTTTATCCCCTATTTCCATTTCTAATCCGCTTTTTTTCCGTCTCTATCAAATGGGCATTGAAACCACATCCAATACGTGATTTTATGTCAAGCAACATATTATTATCAATTCGCCCTAAATACGCCAAAAAAATATTTGAACATACCAAAACGGTAGAACTACGCAGGGTTCGCCCAAAACACTTAGAACCGGGAGATTGGGTGTTGATTTATGTTTCATATCCCGTTCAAGCACTTGTTGGCGCATTCAAAGTCGATAAAATTGTTGAAAAACCCTTAAAAAATTTGTGGCAGATGGTACGAAAACAAGCCGGGGCGACTCGTCAAGAATTTGATGCTTATTATGATGGTGTATCTGTTGGCGTAGGTATTTTCTTTAAAGTTCAAGATGTTCAGCAATTAGAGAAACCGATTACACTTGATATTTTAAAACAACAACATTTCCATCCACCACAAGGCTTTCGATACGCGACAGCAAGTGAAACGGCATTCTTCAATGATATTTTTGAAAGGAATGTGAATTAGCGCGTAGGAGACTAAATGAAAAAGAAAACCAATGAAACTCAAAACTTCACTTACAACGACATCTATCTACCCATACTTCGCGGTGGTTACGATGTTGGCTTTAAACTGATTCTGGGGCCAACCGGAAATGGTAAAACCAGTGCGCTTTACGAAGATCATAATGGGGGCGATGAATTTGTTTTTAATGTTCTACCCAAACTGGGTGAATTGGGTAAGAAAGCCATATTTACCACCCATAGAAAAAATATTGTCAAAGATGTTGTCAATGGTTGTAAAAAAGCCAGCGTTAAATATGTCCATTTGCGGGCAAATGCGGACATTATCAAAGGTATTATCAAGAGGAAAGAGGGTGTCCAAAACCTCATCAATGAATTGAGTGATTTGGATTTTTTTAGTTATACCAGCAGATGGGTAGGCAGTGGTTATAAAAACGTTGATGACAAATATATCAAAAAGCAATTTAGGATCATTGCTGATCTGGTCAGTATTGCGAAAAGTGGACGAGATGAGGCGGAAATACGTACTAAATGTGGACAATTATTAAGTATTTTCAGGAGAGCCATTAAGGAATTGTCCAAAGTCCGTGAAGAACGTTATGAGCTTGTTCTAGAAAATCAGCTTGTCCAAGAACTTTTTCCTTTTATTACCTTCAAGCATGATCCCACTCAAGTTGTCTTGTTGGCAACCTTGCAACGATTGGGCCTCCCTTTTTTTGATGGCAAAAATGATCTGACGTTGTATGACTTAAAGGGCTATGTCATTTTTATGGATGAGTTTGATTATCTGCCCACTGCAATGCTGGACAACATTATTGAGGGCAGAAAAAACATTCGTCCGGTCAATTTTGTGTCATTGTTTTGTGAATATTTTGCCGGCAAGAACAATGATCATGATGTGATGCAAAAAGCCATCGACATTGCGGGAGAATTTGAAAGTGACATGATGAAATGGGGTTTTTCATTTCCCAGAGGCAATACCGAAAAATACAAATTCTCTAATGCGGATGGGCTGTTCAGAAGAGGAGATGATTCAAATTTCGGCTATATCTTTGATGGCGGATATACCGTTTCTTCGGGTGTGTTTTATCTCAGAGATGAAATTGAGTCTGATGGCGAAAAGTCGTTTGTTTTTACTGATAATGATAGCGATGCCTCTTTCTTGTCTTTCTATGAAATGGTAAAGTCTTTTGAAAACAAGATATTTAATTTTTTTAGCGACCTTAGAAATAAGGAGCTTAAAGAGGAGAAAAAATCTGGAAAAACAGAGGGTGCTACGTTTTACGACACCTTAGTGAAAGAGGTTTACAATGAAAATAACGATGTCTCCACCACGGAGTATCAAAAATTCATTGAATACAACCATCCTGCAAATCGCCGTCCAAAGATTTCTATCAGGGAATTGCTTGACATCGTTAAACAGGATTATATCCATCATAAAAACAAGAGCAAAGAAACGGTTATTAGTGAATTGTCGTTGCCAGAATCGGTTAAGCCGGTAGAATTTGACAAGGATTATGTCGAACTTTCTCCGGATTTAAAGAACGCTTTGTTAATTAATGAGAGCGCCATTAAACGGGCCTCTAAATGGATTTTGCCAAATCCCAACGATTTACCTCAAGATTGGGAAACTTATGTTTTTGCCTATCGTGGTGAAATCCGATTGCATTTTGCAAATTCAGGTGTTATCAATAAACGCCTATCTTCTTATGTCTTGAAAAAAGGCACTGTGATAAAGCTTCGTAAATCCCTCACCCGCGAGAGTGATTTGAAAGCGTTGTCGATATATCCCAACATCAGACAGCTAGATTGTGATGACCGATTTTATTCTTATGGTTACAACTATAATCAAATCAAAGATGGGTCTAATTTTCACAATCCCCATCTGGTTTATATCAATAATTACAACATGTCAATAACACCAGAAGGCAGACTATTTGCGTTGACCGCGAGAAATCTGGTTTTTGGTTTGACAGCAACAGGAGATATTGAACGCCACTTTGGTTCTTTTGCGTTGCGCTGGCATAGCCATGCCTTGAAAATTTTTCAAAAAGCACAAGAAGAAAGTGCTGATGGT
>JAYQWI020000878.1:0-6305 GCA_035871815.2 Candidatus Parabeggiatoa communis | reverse complement strand
GAGGATTTCAAAAAAGACTCGCAAAAAAATCATTGACGGACATCTGGGCGAACACGTAGGTTCGCCCCTACGGCACGGGGTTTGGTAGGGGCAGAGCTTTGCTACTGCCCTTTTTCTTGCGGTTGAAACCTATTTCCGTCTTATGCTTAAATTCCATTAATTCTGATTCAGACACAATAAAAATGAACACTGAAATCTCTACTCAACTTCAACATCAAGAATACACTCTCTTGATTGTGGATGATAACCCAACTAATTTAGGGGTGTTAACCGATTATTTGGAGGAACAAGGCTTTGAAATTCTGTCAGCAGAGGATGGCTATGTGGGACTTGAAATAGCACAATTTGCCCAACCTGATATGATATTGCTGGATGTGATGATGCCGGGGATAGATGGCTTTGAAACTTGCCGTCGTTTGAAAGGCGATGAAAAAACACAAGACATCCCCGTGATTTTTATGACGGCGCTGGAAAGCACCAAAGATAAAGTTAACGGGTTTAAAGTAGGCGGCGTGGATTACGTCACTAAGCCGGTAGAACAAGAGGAAGCTTTGGCGCGTATCAACACTCATTTACGCATCCAAGAGTTAACCCATAAATTACAACAAACCAACCAAGAACTGTCCCAAACCAACCACGCCCTTTCCAAAGCCAACCTGACGATTACGGACCTCAACGAACAACTCAAAGACGACAATATGCGAATGAAATCGGAGCTAAAAGTCGCACACAGACTGCAA
Source organism: Candidatus Parabeggiatoa communis (assembly GCA_035871815.2). Taxonomy (GTDB): domain Bacteria; phylum Pseudomonadota; class Gammaproteobacteria; order Beggiatoales; family Beggiatoaceae; genus Parabeggiatoa; species Parabeggiatoa communis. Next base: position 5,565 of record JAYQWI020000878.1, on the reverse strand, counting down.
CAAATGGCTTTACCCCTTGAGTCCGAACTGATGCAAATTAAAGAGTTAGACATTGTTGGTTTTATGGAGCCAGCCGAAGATGTCGGTGGTGATTACTACGATGTCCTACCCTACAATGGTGATGGACAGATCAAAATTGGTATAGGCGATGTCACCGGACATGGTTTAGAAAGTGGCGTTTTAATGCTCGTCGTGCAAACAGCGGTGCAAAGTTTGTTAGAAAGTGGCATGACGGATTCAGAGCAATTCTTAAACGTTCTCAATCGCATCATTTATAACAGTGTGCGGCGCATGAGGACGGATAAAAATTTGACCCTGTCGTTATTGGACTATCAAAATGGACAACTGCGTGTTGTTGGACAACATGAAGAGGTGTTGGTAGTGCGTCAAGACGGGCAAGTTGAGCGAATTGACACCAGCGATTTAGGCTTTATGGTGGGTGTCCTTCCCAATATTGCCCACATTGTCTCACAAATTGAAATTCAGTTGCAAAAAGGGGATGGGGTTGTTCTTTACACGGATGGTATTACAGAAGCGCGAAATACCGAGGCGAAACTTTATGGGATAGAACGGTTGAGCGAAGTTGTCAGTCAAAATTGGCATCAAACTGCCAAAGAAATCCAACAAGCCGTTATTGCTGATGTCAAGCAATATATTGGTACGCAAAAAGTATTTGATGATATTACTTTGCTGGTTTTGAAACAGCAATAACCAACAATAACGACAGGGATTGTATTTTATAAAGGACTTAAACCTTAGCATAACGGTAATATAATCCTTTTTTATATCAGTACTGAAGCACAAATAAACAGGTATTTTACCGCAAAGAGACGCGAGGCATCGCCTCGAAACGAAACCGCGAATTGTAGAGACGCGATGCTTCGCGTCTTTAATTACAAATAAACATTGCTTCTATTAAAATACATGAAAATTTATGCTTCAGTACTTACTTACAATCCTTGTAGTTCATTTTAGTCGTTCACTTTAGGATAAACTATCACTATGTTGACTCTACCTAATTATCAAATAGATCGTCATATTTACGAAAGCGTTAATTCGCTCGTTTATCGTGGGCATCGAAATGAGGATAATCAACCGATTATCCTTAAAATGCTCAAAGAAGACTACCCTACCCCTTTAGCCCTCAGCCGCTATCGACAAGAGTATGAAATCACTCATGATTTGGATTTAGCCGGGGTTATCAAAGTTTATGGTATTGAAAAATACCAAAATACGCTGGTCATTATTTTGGAAGATTTTGGGGGGGAGTCCTTAACCGCGACTCTTGAAAAAGGGGAGCAAGGGGGAATTTCAGTCACCGATTTTCTCCCCCTCGCCATCCAAATCGCCGACAGTTTGGGCCATATTCACACGGCTAATATCATCCACAAGGATATCAATCCGGCTAATATTGTCTGGAATCAAGCCACTAACAAACTGAAAATAATTGACTTTGGGATTGCCAGTCGCCTACCGCGTGAAAATCCTACTCTGAAAAATCCGGAACAACTAGAAGGCACATTGGCTTATTTGTCCCCCGAACAAACCGGACGTATCAATCGCAGTATGGATTATCGCACCGATTTATATTCGTTGGGAGTGACTTGTTATGAAATGCTTACGGGGTTTGGTCCATTTGAAACCACCAACACAATGGAATTAGTCCATTGCCATATTGCAAAAACACCTGTCCCCGTAGATAAAATTAATCCCAACGTACCGCCCATCATCTCTGATATCGTGATGAAATTGATGGCCAAAAATGCCGAGGTGCGTTATCAATCCGCTTTTGGTTTAAAGGCAGATTTAGAAAAATGTTTGGGATTATCCAAAAAAGTGTTTGGCAAAAAATTGAGTGCTATCCATTTTGAATTAGCCCAAAACGATTTTTCCGGAAAATTTCAAATCCCCCAGAAACTTTATGGCCGTGAAAACGAACTTGAAACGTTATTGCAAGCCTTTGAGCGTATTAGTGAAGGCGCGGCTGAAATGATGTTAGTCGCTGGTTATTCAGGTGTGGGTAAAACCGCGTTGGTGCATGAAGTCCACAAACCGATGACTTCAAAAAATGGCTATTTTGCAGCCGGTAAATTTGATCAATATCAACGCAATATTCCATATTCCGGCCTCAGTCAAGCTTTTAATGAATTTTGTACTTACTTGCTGACCGAAAGCTCGGAAAAATTAGCCCAATGGCGTAGCAAAATTCTCAATGCCGTTGGCAACAATGGTCAAGTTTTAATTGGTATTATTCCGCAATTGGAATTAGTCATCGGGCCACAACCAGTGGTTGCCCAAGTTGGCCCAACTGAAGCCCAAAATCGTTTCAACTTGTTTTTTCAAAATTTTTTCCGAGCGATTTGCCAAAAAGAACATCCTTTTGTGTTGTTCGTAGACGATTTGCAATGGGCTGATTCTGCCTCGCTTAATTTGCTTAAAACTTTGATGACAGATACTGATAGTCAGTATTTTATTATGATTGGGGCTTATCGTGATAATGAAGTGGATGCAACTCATCCATTGCTAACCACGCTGGAAGATATCCAAAAAACGGAAAGGATTTTAAATACTCTTTTCTTGCCAAACTTGTCCCAAGATGATGTTAACAGCTTAATTGCTGACGCAGTAAATCAAGAATTATCCGCAACCAAACCACTAACTGCCTTAGTCTATGAAAAAACCCAAGGCAATGCCTTTTTTACCCACGAGTTTTTGAAATCGTTATATAAACAAGATTTGTTAAGCTTTGCCGTTCAAACGCAAACATGGCAATGGGAAATTGCTAAAATAGCCGCACTTGATATAACTTCAAATGTTGTGGACTTGATGACGGGCAAGATAAAGCAATTACCGACTGCTACGATTGAAATGGTAAAGTTAGCAGCTTGTATTGGTAACTTATTTGATTTGCAAACATTGTCCATCATTGCTCAACAATCGCCAGCAGACACATTGTCCCATTTCTGGGCTGCAATAGCAGAAGGTTTGCTTTTGCCTTTGGATGAAAATTATAAACATGTAGCTAAAAGTGGTCTTAACAGTCATTTTAAGTTTCAACATGATCGCATCCAGCAAGCCGCTTATGCTCTAATTGATGCTGATAAACAACAAGCACTTCATCTTCAAATTGGGCAATTATTATGGCAATCCAACCGCGAAGAATTGGCGGAAAAAATATTTGCGGTAGTTGATCATCTGAATATTGGACGGAAATTGCTAACAATTCCTCAAGAGTTAGTCGAGTTAGCTAACCTGAACTTAGAAGCAGGAAAAAAAGCTAAAGCGGCAATGGGTTATGAAGCAGCAATTCAATATTTAACAACGGGTATCGAATTGTTAGCAGAAGACAGTTGGCAAAGCCAATATTCTTTGACGCTTTCTCTCTATGTGGAAGCTGTGGAAGCGGAATACTTAAATACCAATTTTGCCAATGGCAAGGCTCTTTCTGAGGTTGTCCTGCAAAATGCCAAAGTTCTTCTTGATAAAATCAAGGTTTATGAGAACAACATCCTTTTTTGTATTTCCCAAAATCAGATGCATGAAGCCATAGACATTGCTCTGGATACGTTAAAAATGCTAGGGGTTTCCCTAGATTCTGAGCCTAGTAGTTGGCGGATTAAATTATCCTCCTTTACTGAATTAGCTGACATGCCAATTATGACTAATCCGGAACAGTTGGCAGCCATGCGGATACTGATGACAGTGACACATGCTGTTTATGTTGGAAAACCGACTATTTTTCCAGCAGTCATATTGGCAATTACCAAGTTTTGTTTTAATCACGGACTTTCTCCACTCGCTGCTTTTGCTTATAGTGCTTATGGCTGGTTTATGTGTGGTGCTGGTGGACACATTGATGATGGTTATCATGCCGGCCACTTGTCTCTAAAATTGTTAGAGCAGTTCAACGCTCAAGAAACCAAATGTAAGGTATTTTTTAATTATTATACGATGGTTTTGCCTTGGAAAGAGCATTTCAAAAACACACTGCTCCCTTTACAAGAAGGATTTCAGAGTGGCATTGAAACTGGAGATATCGAGAATGCGTGTTATACTACCATGTTCTCTTGCATGTTTACTTTTTTTAGCGGACAACCATTAATTTTTGTGCGAGAAACGCAAGATCAGTCTCTTGAACAATTACGTAAACTGAAAGTGGAATATGCCTTTTATCATGCTAGTATCTGGAGACAAATTACCTCCACTTTACAAGGGGAGACTACAGATAAATTCCATTTGATGGGAGACTATTTTAATGAGGAGCAAATGACCCCTCATTTACAGGCAACCAACAACAAAACTTCGCTATTTTCGCTCTCGGTAGCCAAGACAATTCTGTTGTATTTGTATAAAGAATATGCGGAAGCCGTGAACTGTATTTTAGCAACTACTGAAGATGCTGAAATTTTCACCGGTTGGATAATGGCAGGCCAACATAATTTTTATTCTTCACTCGCCCTTCTAGCCTATTATCCTAACGCTAAACCAAGTGATAGAGACAAGTATTTGAAACACTTCGAAACCAACCAAGCCAAAATGAAGTTATGGGCTGATCATGCTGCCATGAATTATCAACATAAGTATGATTTGATCGAAGCAGAAAAAGCTCGCGTATTAGGACAAAATTGGAAAGCCAGCGAGTTATACGAACAAGCTATTGCTGGAGCTAGGAAAAATGAATATCTCCATGAAGAAGCCCTCGCTTACGAGCTAGCGGCAGAATTTTATTTAGGACGAGGCATGGACAAATTTGCCCAAATCTATTTGAAAGAGAGTTTGTACCGCTATCAACAATGGGGTGCTATGGCTAAGGTTCAGGATTTAAAAGAACGCTATCCGCAATGGTTAGTCCAGAAAATTATCCCAACCGAACCTGCTGTTGGAACTATCAATTCAACAGCAACTCGTCTCCAAACACATTCCGCTTCTTTAGATTTGGAAACTATGATGAAAGCGGCACAAACTCTGTCTGGAGAAATGGTGTTGAGTCGCTTGTTAGGAACCATGATGACCATTGTGATTGAAAATGCTGGAGCGGATCGAGGTTGTTTATTACTGCCTCAACAAGACGACTGGTTTATCGAAGCTGAAGGCCATGTCAATAGTGCGGAGGTGACTCTATTGCAGTCCATTGCGATTGAAAACAGTGAACGAGTCTCAACCAACATTATTCACTACATCGCCCGTACCAAAGAGAATGTGGTATTAGCGGATGCCACTCAGGAAGAACGTTTTAGTCAAGACCCCTATATTGTCAAACATTCTCCCAAATCCGTGTTAGGGATGCCACTGATAAATCAGGGTAAAATTACGGGCATCTTGTATTTAGAAAACCGCCTCACTGAAGGGGCGTTTACACCTCAGCGGTTACAGGTGTTAAGTATGCTCTCCTCGCAAATGGCGATTTCTATTGAAAATTCCTTGTTATACAATAATTTGGAACAGAAAGTCTCTGAACGGACTCAAGCACTTTCGCATGCCCTGGAACATTTAAAAACCACCCAAAAACAACTCATTGAAGCTGAAAAGATGGCCTCTCTGGGTGGTTTAGTTGCGGGCGTGGCT
>JAYQWI020000877.1:0-4196 GCA_035871815.2 Candidatus Parabeggiatoa communis | reverse complement strand
CTTGTGCAAGATAAGTGATGCCAAAATGACTTTCACCTAAAAGGCTTTGAATACGATAATCATGGAGTTGATAATCAATCGGTAAAGCGTTGCGGTAGTGTGTGGACATGGTTTAATTCCAAGGTGTGAATTGAATGGGGGGGGGTAGGGTGTGTCTGTGGATGGATTTTGCCTTGTCTTTTTTCGCCTTTGTTCTATTATTATTGTAGAGACGCACGACTGAGACGCACGCAGTGCGTCTCTACGGTATTATTAAACTCTTGTAGAGACGCACTGCGTGCGTCTCCACTGCGTGCGTTTCTACGGATCAAATGTGGTAGGCACGAAGCTTGGCACTTTTAAATCAAATAAACAATTTTCTTGCGGGGCCAGTGCGACTCGTAGGGGCCGTTGAGCTTGGCCTAACCGATGTTCAAAGATGCTGGTATAAAACAGAACGCGACGCACGTACTTGCGCGTTTCTGTAAAGGGAATCAGTTCTACCCAGATGTCGGCCGGTACACAACTGTTTTCTTTTAGCCAACGTTTAGCACGATGTGGGCCTGCATTGTAGGAGGCTGTTGCCAACATGTGGTTGCCATCGAATTGATCAAGCACTTGCCGTAAATAGCCTGTGCCTAAGCTGATGTTGGTTTCAATATCTAAAATCGCTCGCTTGTTTGCCAATGGCAAGTCAATTTTTTTAGCGACTAATCGCGCTGTGGCTGGCATAAGCTGCATTAAACCCAGTGCGCCGGCGCTAGAACGTACATCTGTCATAAAGGCACTTTCTTGGCGTACTATGCCGTAAACCCAAGCTAAATCAAGTAGTTGACTGTTGGCCCCTGCCGCTAATTCGCTACGAAAAACCAAGGGGAAACGGACATTTAAATCATCATAGTGGCCTGCTTTAGCGGCGGCCATGATGGCCCGATCATGCCATCCCCAACGACTGGCCAGTGCAGCAGCGGCCGCTTGTTGATCGGATGAGCGATCTTCGATGAGATACTGCCATTCCTGCCGTGCTTTGGGAAGCCATTTGTATCTTTCACCAGGGAGTTGGCTTAATTGATAAAATTCATAAGCAATCCTGATGTTTTTGTCTTGCATCAATTGATCTTCCATGGAGCGCGTCAATAGAATGTCATTCTGTTGCATCTGATAGGCCGCGCCGATGCGATCTGCGGCGAGAAAACCGTAATAATCACGTTCTTGAGCCAGTTCTTTGTAAATGCGACGTGATTGGAAATATTTTTGGTTTTGTTCCAAGGCACGAGCGAGCCAATAGCGCCATTGTAGCCTGTTTCGTTCTTCATCAGGCAATGCGGCAATGAAGTTGATGACAGCATCCCAGTTTTGTGTTTTCAAAGCGAACTTCAGGCGAGTTTCGTGCGCTTTATCATTAAGAACGTTTTCATCAAGGGCAGCCAGCCAGTTGAATGCTTGTGGATGATCCTGCTTGGCAGCGGCTAAGGCGAGATCACGCTGCATTTCGCCAATTTGTTGGTCAGAAAACGCATAACGCTCTTTGAAAGTGTTCCAATAATCGTTAGCCTGATCAACTTCTTTTCTCGCTAGGCGTTTAATACCATGCAAGATGATTTCACGCGCGATGGAAAAATCGGGTGCTTCAAAGTCAGCAAGGGTTTGCGCCGGATTTTTGTGCATGGTTTGCCAACGTGTTACCCAAATTCTATCGTCAAGATTCAGGTGTTTGGCTAATGCACCCGCTAAGCTGAGTCGCCTTTTTTTCATCGCTAAGCCTATGCGTTCCCAGAGCATTGCGTCATCAATCAGGTTGTTTTGATACAAGTAGTCAAACACGGGATCGCAGGCTTTGGGTTGCGAGTAGCCCACTAGCCAGAGTTTCTTGGCATCACGAATCGCCATTCGGCTTTTTGATCCCGTCATCAGGTGTGCTTGCACATAATAACATTGCAAGCTTGTGGTTTTTTGTGGCGTGTAAACCTCTCTAAAGGTTATCCAATCACCCTTTTTGGCTAATTGTTTTAACCAATATCGGCGTAATGATTCCCCAAAATAGGTATTGCGGTGTTCTTCTAAAAACCCCTGTATTTCATCAGGGGAAACGTCTTTGAGTTGCGCTTTGAGGGTTCGATAGCGCAAATAATAATAAAGCGGATAGTCTTGCAAAGCTTCGGTGAGTTGTTGAAACGTCGTAATGTCTTTGGCTTCAAGCGCCTTAATGGCGCGGCTAAATTGCCACCTGTCAAAGATGAAATCATCACTCGCTTGGACACTGCATAAGCCTGTCAAACTGATAAAGATCAGAGTTTTCACAAAAGGGGTGAAACGCCGTTTTTTCATAAATAAAAGCTCCTCTTCAGTTGAATGAAAAATGAGTTAAGGAAGTTCCAAAAAAATAATTATCCCAAAAGGCAATTCAAGCCGGTTTGTTTAATTTCTCTCATTCTCTGCGGCTCTGCGGCTCTGCGTGAGCCAACAGTTTGTGACATAAGATTTGTGTGCATAGAGTAGCCCTGCGGGATAATTTATTTTTTTGATATTCCTAAGTCAAAGTTCATAAGTTCAATAGTATAGAAATTCAATAAATATAAATAAAATTTTTAAACCCTTTTTTTCACAGAGTACCACAGAGTATAATTTCAAGCCTTTATTCAAGCTTTCAAAAATAGAGTTTGGGTCTAGGGGATTCCAACTTTAGTTTGCAGGGCCCCCAATTCACAAACTAAAATTGATCTCGCGCAGCGAAGAACGGCGTGTGTACTCCAAACAAACTAAAGTTGATCTCGCGCAGCGAAGAACAGCGTGTGTACTCCAAACAAGTTTGTACGGAAATGACTTAATTTTGATTTATGATCTGACATAGTATATGCTCATTTTTTTAAAAATCCGTTTAAGTAACGAGCTTCGCTCGCTCATCCGCTATACTTTCAATATAAGTTGCTGTATATCTTATCAATTTTAGATGAGGTTATTTTATGTCATTGATAACTAAAAATATAGTGTTCATGTTAGGCATGATGGTTTTTTTGGCGATTGCGGGTTGTGCAACCACATCCACCCCGACAACCCCGATGATCCCTCAAACGCCTCAGACGGATTGCCCGGCCGCTCTTGATCTTAAGATAGAACCTCAATCGCCTCTTATGAATTGCGATGTTGCTGCTCCCAAACTTTATGGCTACTATAAAGGCTATTGTCAAAATGGCAAGGCACACGGACAGGGTAAAGCGATTGGTAAAGATGCGTATGAAGGTCAATTTATCAATGGTTCGCCCCATGGCCAAGGTGTTTATATGTGGGGAGACGGGAAGTGTTTTACGGGGCAATTCAAACAAGGGGTTCCTCAAATTCCTCATGTTGGTTGTGAGGTTGCCGATCCCCGTCTTCGCGGTACCTATAGTGGAGAATGCCGAGGTGGTAAAGCTTCTAACCGTGGTAAGGCGGTGGGTATAGATACTTATCAAGGGGAATTTCTTGATGGTGTATTAAATGGACAGGGTACTTATGTCTGGCCTAATGGGGATCGTTACATCGGCCAATTTAAACAAGGTGAAGCAGATGGTCGTGGTGTCATGCGGTATGCTGATGGTGTAGAAGAAACGGGACTTTGGCAAAATGGCGAATTGGTTAAATAACAGAAACATTCACTCAAAAATGTGCCTGAGTTTCATTCAATCAGAAACGGTGTAGATTTGCTTTTTGGAGGATATGATTATGGATAGACCCGGTAGAAGAGGTTCCCGTTTAAATTGGTTTCAAAGACTATTCGGGATTGAACCAAAGCCTCAACCGGAGGCCGTCACGCCACCTCAAGCGGGTGGTTTCCCTACTGATTTAGATTTTAATAATCCAACCATGCTGAAACAACTTCATGAGGCTAAAAAATATCAAAGTCTCATTGAAGAATTGGCACGTCGCTATGATTTTCTACCTTCCGTCATTTGTGGCATGGGATCACGCGAATCACATTGGGGGTTAGGACTGACACCACCTGGCCCTGGGGGACGAGGGGATTTTGCACAACGTCGTCCGCGGGGAGAAAGACGCACACCAGAACCCCCTGATGGGGGAGGATATGGACGTGGTTTGCTGCAAATTGATTATGATTGGCATGAATTTGCACGCACGGGTAAGTGGCAATATCCCAAGGAAAATATTAACTATGGTTGTACCGTACTGGAAAATGCTCAAAAATTCTTCCAGAAGAAGGGCGTTCATTTAAGCGATGA
>JAYQWI020000876.1:0-2574 GCA_035871815.2 Candidatus Parabeggiatoa communis | reverse complement strand
GCGCTAGTGCCAAAGCGATGCTGCTGCTGAGTAGTAAGGGCTTAAAAAAACCATATTTTGTGTTCATAACAGGTATCCTACAGATGCATTGAAAATTATTAAGTTTGCGTCGTTCCCAAGCGCTGCTTACGTTAAAGTCTTGTAGGGTTGGTTTCACTGACCCTACAAGATTTCAGTGGCTCAGCTTATGGCGCACTCGGTGCGGGTTATTGTGCTGGCATTCCACCTTCCGCAGGTGCTTCGGTAGGTGCGCCACCTTGTTGCTGTGTGCCACCTAAAGCCGCCGTTAGCTCGGCTTCGGTCACACCCAGCTTGGCAGCCGCAGCTGCAAAATCAGGTGCGCCTTGGCTGGGGTCGCCCAATGCAGCTAACAGTTCTTCTTCTGTCACACCTAGTTGTGTTGCGGCAGCCGCTGTGTCAGGAGGACTACCTGCATTACCTCCAGCATTACCGCCTGGATTACCCATATCACCGTCTGGAAACACGACAACGCGAGTCTCATCATTGCCACGATAAGCACTTGGATTTCCATCTAGTGTTTCGGTTACATTGCCACCGCGCACTAGACGTACATGGTGGTAAAAAACTTCAATATCAGAACCCGTAGAGACCGCTTCGGCTTTGGTGTCAAACACAATCGAGCCGGCACCGTGCAAATCGTTGCCACCTGGGTCTGTGTTATAGCCAAAAGCCAGCAGCCAAGCATAAATTTTTCCACCATCAACATTTTCGTCACCCTCAGCACCTTGTACGGGATTAGATGTGCTTGTCCAATAAAACGGATAATCGGTTTGACCTTTTACATTGGTCAGCACGGAAAGGTTGAATACACTGCTATCAATGGCGGGAAAGCTGCCGTCATACTTCACAATACTCTGTATTTCCTTGGCATTGGGCAAACGCCAGTCGTCATAGCCTGCATGGGTGGAATCTTGGGCATATTTAAGCGCATCTTCCCAGTTCATGGCGTAGCCGCTGTCATCTTGCATCCACATCAAGCCGGTTGCATTGTCGGTCACGGTGCTATCACCATTATCAACAAAATCGTTGATGCCGTACTCAACACCGCTGACACAGCGCACGAACCGGTTACCGCTCATCGCTTTAATGTGCCCCGTCCAGTCGTTGACAATAAATGCGGGATCACCTTGCACCTGCTCGTTTTGATATTCGCTTTCGACTAAGTAGAGATTGCTCGTCCATGAATGATGCTGACCCAGTTCTGAGCCATCACCGACGAGATGAAAATAGTCGGTATCCACCCAAGGCATCCCCGTAGAGAAGTCTCTGATTGACCATAGCTCTTTCACGCTGGGTAAACGCCAGTTGGTAATATTCCCTACCTCAAGCGATTCGCAATAGCCCGCTGCATCAGACCACGGCATGGCATAGCTTGATATCTCCTGTGTCCAAATCAGACCCGTGACGTTGTCGGTAATCGTGCCGTTGCCGTTGTCGGTGTAGCTAGGGGTATTGCCGGTGTATTGTGCATCTTGCCCATAAAAGGCGGCGTCTGCGGTAGGACAGTCGATGAGGGCACTGTTGTTGTAGCAGGTACCCTGTGCGGTATCGACAAGCTTAAATTTCGCGGTTGAATCTATATTGACAATCACCCCATCATAGATTACTGAGTCATCCAGTATTCCGTTCATACTCGTATCAACACCAAAATAAATCTTGTACGCACCGGAGGCCAAACCAGAGGAATTAAATTGATATGATGCCAGCGAAAACAGAGGCCCCTGGTAAGTCACTGAAATGTCGCCTAAAGAGTCCCCGGCAACTGTCCATCCACTGGTCAAGTTGTAGTTAATCCAGCCGTATGCGGGGTTGTAAGCGACTGCCCACCAATCAGCATTCTCATCATGACCTTCCGCATTGAGTTCTGCCGTGATTAAAAGGTTATCAGTTGAAGTGATCGTTATGGGTCCATCTGAGTCATTGGCTTTGATGTCAGGAACCAGAACAGCAGTAAAAGCTGTCGCACTATAAACACAACTTATGATAAGAAACAGCATTATTGAAGCGCTATTTTTCATCAGATACTCCTTAATATTGAGACAAAAAGTGTCAGACGACTGCTAAGGCTCCGAGTTCTCGCCATGCCAGGACTCATCAACACACTAAAACAGCAGACTGACTATGTTTTATACCAGATTACAATAAATAAGTTACTACAAATAAAGGGGTCTGGCTAGAATTATTTTGCTGATGTCAAAAGCAATATCATAAAGGTAATTCTCCTTGACCGGCGTTTTTCTCAAACTCATTGTCTTTCTCTTACTTAAAAAAAAAATTTCAAATAAGTTGAGCCTGATCCCTTTTCTCGCATTATTTGAAAAGGAAATCTTGTGCGCTCCATGTATCCAGCCATTATTGCATTGGGCAGAGATATGCCCAAAATAATTCGAGCTTGACCCCTTTTTCCCCAAAATAAATAAATAATAATTTGGGGATTGGGGTATAAAAATTCAAGTACCAAAAATATTTAATTTACAATGTTTAATTTACAATTTATAGGGTTATTGGTTTTCTCCACAATCTCAATCTCCTCCGCCGTCAATCCATACAGTT
>JAYQWI020000875.1:0-2254 GCA_035871815.2 Candidatus Parabeggiatoa communis | reverse complement strand
TGATCAAATTGAATAATCGTGAAAATGGGCTACTGCTTAATCCCAGCATTTTTGATCTGTTGAATCCTGATTTGGAATTTGAAGACTGGAGTATCATCAGAAAGCCATCAGGTGCGCCAGAACCACAGTTTAAGAAAGTGGAGAATTATAATGGCACCGGCCAAACACTATTACGTTGGAATTGGACTGGTGAATCGGCTTATTCTGTTCAACAATGGAAGGAGTTTCGCTTAGAGTTAGTTGCCCGTGTGAAATCAATGACAGAACCGGGTAGTGTGACTAATCGGATTTATGTCACTGCTGAGAATGAGCCTCACACGATTACATTGGATAGTTGTCTGGCTCAGGTGGAAGATATTCATGATCTTGATGCTAATAGTGAAGTGCTTTGTGCGAGTGAAAACGCGACTATTACTGCGGGTACCCTAGCCTCTATGGAATCCATCAAATGGGTGAAAGGCCAATTGGATCCTAGCTGGCACCGGCATCCTGATTCGGGCAAAACCGCAAGGTCGGGTACTTTAGACTATCGCTTGATTGTTGAAAATACGGGCAATATTGCTATGACAAATGTGGTGGTTGTCGATATATTGCCATTTCTGACAGATACTGGCGTGATTGATTTGTCACAACGCGACTCAGCATGGCAACCGCAATTGATCGGTGCGGTACAAGCCGGCAATGGTATTATTGTGAAATATAGCATTGAGGAAAATCCTTGCCGTACTGAGGTGTTGCCCAGCAACCCTCCAGGATGCGAGGTTCCTGCATGGACCACAATTTTGCCAGAACCAATTACCAAAGTACGTTCATTACGCTTTGATTTTGGTAACAGAGTAGTTAATCCTGGCGATAAATTAGAATTAACTTGGCCCATGTATGCCCCAATCAACGCGCCAGTAGGCACGATAGCGTGGAATTCCTTTGGTTATGTCGTTACCCGCGTAGATACGGGTACGCAATTGCTACCTTCTGAGCCGATTAAAGTGGGTATTGAAGTGGATGACTTTGAGCCGGCAGTTTTAGGAGACTATGTTTGGATTGATGCGAATGAAGATGGTATCCAAGATGAAGGCCCAGAAGCCGGACTCAATAGCGTGCGAGTTGAATTATACAAGCAAGCCGCAAACGGTGAGCTTGTGTATGACAGATTTGTGCTTACCGCCGATGATGAAAACGGGAATCCAGGTTATTATATCTTCTCGTTCTTAACTGAAGGGAATTATCGTTTGAAGTTCTTCCCACCAGTCGGTTATAAAGTTTCGCCGATGAATCAAGATACTGGCGATGACGACACGGATAGTAAGGATTCGGATGTTGATCCTGAAACTCATAAGACACCAGTCATTTTCTTGAAAAATCTGCAACATGATCGTCGTTGGGATATGGGATTGATAGAAAAAGGCACGGCTGCATTGGGTAACTACGTGTGGTTTGATCGCAATGGAGATGGCGAGCAAAATGAAAGTGCTGATAATGGTATAAATGGTGTACAGGTCACCCTATACGAAGATGACGGTGATGGTGTTGCAAACATAGCAGCAGATAAAGTGGTTGCGACTACGTTCACGAAAGACAACCGTGAGGGTCATCCGGGTTACTATCTGTTTGATGATATTAAGTCTGGGCAATACTTTGTCAAGTTTAGTGATTTACCTCGAAATGCCAACGGATTCACTACTCAAGGTGCGACTGGTACATCGGATCCGACTGATTCTGATCCAAACCAGAAGGGGGTGACGGAAATAACATCACTAAATATAGGCGATATTGATCGCACTTGGGATGCCGGCATAATCAAAAAGCCAAGTGTTCTCGCCTTAGGTAACCGTGTCTGGTTGGATGAGGATAGAAACAGCAATTTTGATACTGGCGAAAAGGGTATTAATGCTGTTAAAGTCAACCTGTATTGGGATGATGATGCTAATGGAGAGTATACGCCGAATGTGGATAAGTCAGTGGCTAGTATGCAGACCTTTACAGAGCAGCGTGTTCCCGGTTTTTACCTGTTTGAGGAATTGGTAGCGGGTGACTATATCGTTCAGATTGATCCCAGTAATTTTTCTGCAAATAAGCCATTGGCTGGCTTGATTAGTAGCATGGGTGCGCCTGACCCAGATAATGGGGTTGATCACGATGACAATGGTAACAGTAGAACAGACAACGGTGTCGTGAGCTTAGCTGTGACGCTGAGTGAACCTTCTGATCCAACAGATGTGGATGCACGCACAAATTTGACGGTAGATTTTGGGTT
>JAYQWI020000874.1:0-3399 GCA_035871815.2 Candidatus Parabeggiatoa communis | reverse complement strand
TGGAGAGAACCACATTTTGGCGTGCCAGTCAATAAAGGCGTGTTTAGCGTACTGTTAGGTAATCAAGTGAGTCTTGCCAATGTTGATTTTAGTCGGGTGCTTCAATTGCAAATTGAAGTCAATGACATTTCACGGACGATACCTATCTCCAGCGTGCCTTATGCGTTTCATGCCAATACGGTAGAACATGACAGTGACACCTTAAAAACCTTGCCTTGTACGAGCGGTCAGGTGGCAGAGTGGAATGGCAGTCGTTGGGTGTGTGCTGATAAGGCAAGTGGACAAAAAGGCACGCAGGGGCAAAAAGGTGATAAGGGCGACACTGGAGAAAAAGGGCCGCAGGGGCTTAAAGGCGATCCGGGAGCACAAGGCCAGGAGGGGCCCAAAGGTGATCAAGGAACACCAGGGATTCCCGGCTCAACAGGATCACAGGGGTCACAAGGTGAAATAGGGGCACAGGGACAAAAAGGCGACAAAGGAGAACCCGGCAAACAAGGGCAAAAAGGTGATAAAGGTGATACTGGGCAAAAAGGTGATAAGGGTGACACAGGCCCTGAAGGGGCATCTCCGTTTGAATTATCAGGTAATGATGCATATTACGTGAAAGGTAACATTGGAATTGGTACCACCAACCCAAATGAAAAATTAGAAGTTGCTGGCACCGTGAAAGCAGATAAGTTTGTGACGAAGTCTGGGCCTAGCACGATTTTATGTAGTCAATCAGGTAGTTGTAACGGGGAAAGCGGAAGTATCACTAAAACATTTTCTCAATCTGATTGTGGTGGTAGTTTACCTGATGAGACCTATATAGGTGTTGCAAAAACAGTAACTCCATGGGGTGGTATGAACAATTTCAAAGTGTTAAATGGCACCATTGGCCCTCGTATCAGATGGTACCAGATAGGTACTTGCCAAGGAGAATATGGGATTGAGGCACTTTATATTAAGCACTTCTGATTTTGGAAGTGAATCAGCTTTTTTCTGCTTTCCACGTTCTGTATTAATACCATTAATTACAATGGTGTTCTAATTTATTATTAATGATATTGATGCAGATTGTGGAACGATAAAACACGAGGCTCTATTAGATCATGCTAAAAACCCCCAATAACCCCCTACCCTTGGCGATTCTGTTGCTAGGCACACTACTCGCCAACTTTAGCACCATTCTCAACGCAGAAACACTTGATAGCCAAGTTATCTCAGCAGGGGGTGATCGGATAGTCGCAAGTGACAAAGCGATCACTTACACCCTTGGGCAACCTTTTGTTTTCCCTAATCCTTCATCTTCACTACAGGTAGGCTTTTTGTCTGCCAAATCCGCTCGAAATAGTGATGGAAGTGGATGTGATACGAGTCAGGAAGAATGGGCTTGTGTTGAATTTAACGGCCTCAAAGAGGCTTATCAAATCGGTGAGATCATTAAGATAGATATCTCACTCAACGTCAATGTTCCTCGTTTTAACCGCGTGGATTTGTGGGTTGTCATTCAACTTCCGTCAGGTGATTGGCTTTTTAAAACGGATTTGCTTAATTCATTCGCTTCGATACCTCAAGCCTTTAAGGCCTCTTTGGAAACCGAGGCGGTTTCTCATACTTTGGTGGATATGGAACTGGGGCGTGGTTTAGGTGGCGACTATGTTTTCTACGCTGCCTACGTCAATGAAGGGAGCGATCCATTTAAGGTAGATTTTGAAAGCATTCGACGTTCAGAGCTTGTGATACAGAAAACCACTTTAGCCAATGAATAGTGTTTAAGGCTTAAAAAGCACCAAAGTTTTTAAAACCTTGGTGGTTGGCTTATGCGGAAGAATTACGAAACATCAGGATGGTGGGCAAGCGGGCGATAGGGTTATAGGTTGATCTTGACTTCATTGCCAACAACGCTCCCACCCTACAACAAGCCCTCACCGTTTTTTTCCAGCCCAATTCCGAATATCAGCCGATTCACCTTCCCCACCCAGTTTGCCATCTGCCCCAAAAGAATACAGATCGTAATCCTTGCCATCAGGGCCAAGTCTTTGATATTGAAAGGGATTGGCCCAAGGATCGCCTCGTATAAAGCCTTTTTGCAAATAAGGCCCGCGCCAACGTGGATCATCTCTTTCGTTTTTGATCAACTCTTCCAGTGTTTTTGGATATTCGAGCATATCCAGACGGTATATATCTATGGCCGATTCAAGATTGCCCAGTTGAGTCAATGCTGCGTTTCTATGCCCATCACCATAAATACAAGTATTAGAAGGCCCCAGTAACACAGCCAATAAACCCAATATGGCAAGCACGATAAGTAACTTAATTAGAGTAAAGCCAGAATGTTGATTGATTTTTCTCATTGGAAACATCACGAATTTCCTTATGATATGAAATATTGGCGCTGAATTGGCTTTCATTCAAAACGAGAACAAACGCTATTGATTGCTTCTGAAACCAATCCTCAAAAAGCCTATAATTGACTGTTTTAATTTTTTCGAGTATTTTGATAAATTATCATAAACTATATAATAAGTGAGGTTATTATGCAAAAGTATTCTATGACTGAGATAAACAATAATTTATCTGCCGTAATGCTTATGATGGAAAAAACGGGTACACCGGTTGAACTAACACAAAGTGGTAAAACGATTGCTATTTTGCTATCCAAGGATGAATATGATGAACTAACCAAACCCAAACTTTCGCCTTGGGATGCGCTAATGGCATTTCGTGAAAAGGAGAACATCGAGAATTTAAATATTGACACAACAATTTTTGATGAGAGACAGGCACAAAATGGATGATAAGCCGCTTTTTGAAAATGCGTCTGAAGAAAAACGTTTTTTCTCAGTTCTTAATTAGAGTAAAGCCTGAATGTTGATTGAGCTTTCTCATTGGAAACATCACGATCCTCCTTATGAACTGTTGAAATATTGGCGCTGAATTGGCTTTCATTCAAAACGAATTATCATGATCTGCGCTGTTCGCTAAGTAAACAAACTTTGAAGCCTTTTATAAACGCACACTCTTCACCCAAACTTCTTTACCTTCGACAACCACACCAATCCCCCAAATCTCTTTGACAGCTTGTGCCCGTAATTCTGTTGCATAGTCTTGTTCTTTAATTTGTTGTAAAGCACTTTGCATGGCCTCTTGAGCACTGGTGTCATCGGGCCGATCAATTTTCTTAAATTCACATAAGAAACCCGGTTTTTCTGATTGATGTGGGATCATCAAGACATCGTATCGTCGGCCTAACCCGATTCTCGGTTAGAGCGAATATGATAGCGATCCGATAAGTTGGTTAATAATCCTAACACAAAGGCATGATAAACCCGCTCAGGTTCCTGGCCGGCTGTGTCATGGTAGCTTAAAACCGATAACACCATATCTTTCAATCGTTTACCAAATGTTTTCCAATCC
>JAYQWI020000873.1:0-2558 GCA_035871815.2 Candidatus Parabeggiatoa communis | reverse complement strand
GGTATTCTGTGGTTACCTCTCGTTTCGGGGAGCTCCTCCCTAGCTAAGTGCATGGCAAACTATAAAGAGGGCTTATTTGCTTGTCAAGCTTTTTTTCTTAAACGATCTAAATTAGGTTTTTGATAATAGTTAATTGCTAATACTTTTGAGTCCAGAGATGACAAAACGATAATAATTTAACTGATAACTGATAACTGATAACTTCTAACTGAAAACTTTCCCTTGTTTATAAGTTTAGGTGTAGCAAGGGCAAGTGTATTTTAATCACACTTAAACACATCAACGGAGACATTATAATTATGTCAACTCGATACAAACGTACCGACTGGGTACGACGAATGGAGGATTTTTCCTCCGGTTGTTCAAGTGGATTTGGACAATGGTTAATAGTGGGCATACTCGCTATCTTTACCGGGATAAACCGATTACTGCCGGTGACGCGGTGGTTATCTGTTACCCTTTCGCCGGGTGTGCCGGTGGTATCTACTGTGGGGGCTAGTTCCTTGAAATATTCTGCTTGGCAGGCTGTTGTGTTTTTTGCTCTTGTCGTGATCATGATGGCGATGGGAAGTAGTGCTTCAGCTTGTGGATGGCTTGAAGGTAGAAGAGATTTTACTTGTAGTGCTGAAATAACACTTACTACATCTTCTACGTCACCCATGTATGCAACTGGTGGTACGGGTGGTAGTTATTGCTGTGGACATCTTTGTTCTCGTCATGTTGAATGTAAACATGAAATACAAGATGACTACTTGGATAACTCTTTATGGGATAAATTCAACCTTACTCTTGAGCAAAAATATGAGTTATGCAAAAAGGGTAGTGGCGATTTCAGTATTCACTATACCCATAGTGGACGACATGATAAGTGGTGGGATTTCGATCAGTCTTTGACTTATTCTGATTGCGAACAAAAATGCCTCTACGATAATGACGGTAATTCCATTCACTGCGAAACCGTTCCAACTGGTCAAAAACCAGATTTCGATTACCCACCAACAAGCATTGATCCTGACAACGATGATGTTCTTTGTGGTGATGATGAGGTAACTTTAACTACTAATCCTAAAGCTCCACAAGGGTATTACGTCCAGTGGTATCGGAACGGTGAATTATGGCTAGGCAAAACCGGTCAGACTATTCAAGTTAAAGGTGGCAAGTATCAAGCAAGCTATCGCAGTGAGAGTGATGGCACTGAACTTGGAAAATCTTCTGAAATTCCCGTGCAACAATGTATACAAGGCACAGTCAGGCATGACATTAATAATGATGGCAAGTGTGATGCTAGTGAACGGCCATTACCAGATGTATTGATACGTGCTAGACTTCAGGGCATTGACAATATAGGCTTGACAAATGACGTAGGTAAATATTCATTTTCATCGCCACCCAATGGTGGTTTTCTCATTGATCTTGAGTGGGGTGATAATCCGGATTATTTATGGGCTAACCTCCCAATTGAACCTGCCTCTGCAAATTATATGGGGAGTGTCCCTGTTTATGAGGATTTTGATTTTTGCCTAAAATTACCGGCTTCTATTAGTGGTACAGTTCGGAAAGATAAAAACTGTAATGGTGAAAACAATGGTGATTTTGGAATAGCAGACTTGACAGTAACAGCAAACAATTTCCCCGGTTATACTGATATAAAAGGTGAATACACTGTATATTTGATTGATAGTTTGTTTGGCACTGATGATGCTACAGAAAGCTTTCATGTTACACCCTATTCATTGGGAGAAGGATGGATTACAACTTTTCCAGCTAGTGGTGAGTACAATGTTTCTATCAAGAAAAACCAAACTATTACTGGTTACGATTTTTTGGTTAGTGAAGCTCCATCTATAACAGGGTTTATGTCTTCAAACAAAGAAGTAACTTCTCCTGCAATGACATTGGCGTTTCCGTATGATTTACCTGACCAACTTGAGATTTCTCGTAATGGTTCAGTAGATGGACTCACAAGTGCGTTTAATTGGGTTAAACCAAATTCAACCGCACCCCTATCACCAGCAGAAGCAACTGCGGCAGGTGTGTATCGGGTAGAATATACAGACGACAGCGTTAGCAAATGTACCGTAAAAGCTAACTTTGAGGTTCAGCAAGGTACAGTTGACTCATGGTATGACATCGGGGCTTATTGTGTTGATGGCACACCGACAGGCAGTAAATATTCGTGGAAAATCACCGAAGAGAATAAAACTACTGCGCTGAAGATGTGTAAGAAAGCAACTGGTACTCTTTTCGCTAGTGGTTTATCGGGATTGGTTACGACCTTTGTAAATAGCATCAACAATACTGGAGGAGTAAACTCTTCTGAAGATTGTAGTGGTACTTTATCAAAAATTGCTAGTCCAATTTTACCCGATTGTTTTGCCCTAAACCCAAGCAATGATTTTGACCTTTATGTGGGAGCGGCATTTAACGAACCAAGTTGTTTGGTTGATACTACTTATTGTGCTTACAATCCTACTATTAAGAAAGTGGTTTTGAAATGCGCTTTACCTCCACAAGAGGTATTGGCTTCATTTTCCCTCAATAAAGTAAACGAAACTTAC
>JAYQWI020000872.1:0-2876 GCA_035871815.2 Candidatus Parabeggiatoa communis | reverse complement strand
CAGGAGAAGAAAAAGAAGGACATGACAGTCACACTAAAAAAAGAGGCTAAGCATTATTTTGACAAAGCGATTGACATTGCTCGTCAAACGAACGATAAATTAGTTATCGCAAAAGTGCTAAATAAACAGGGTAATCTGCTTATCAGGAAAGGCCTTTTCAGAAAGGCAATCAATACCTATAAAGAAAGTGAAAAATTAGCGAGGGAAGTGGGTAACTCATCATTAATTGCTAAAACATTGATTAATATGACTAAAGGTTTAGTCAAAAGGAAAACGGTTGTTGCTCAATTAATGAAGGCATTAGATGCGACACAAGAATTGAAAGCTTCACACGACAAGTCTTTTGGCTTAATGGCATTAAGCAATATGACATCAGATATTTCTGACAAATTAATCTCAAAATCTGCCAAGCGATGGATTCAATACACTGCTCTACAATCAGCACAACAAAGTGCTGAAACCACTCAAGATATCCAGGCGAAATCTTACGCTTATGGCTATATGGGAAAATTATATGAAGATGAAAAACGCTATAACGAAGCATTAGAGTTGACTCGTCAAGCACTTTTTTTTGCACAGCAAACAGCTTTACCGGAACTGATGTATCGCTGGTATTGGCAATGGGGCCGTGTGTTAAAGGCACAAGGCAAACTGACAAAAGCGATTAATATGTATCAATATGCGATTGACTCAATTAGAAGTACTAACATTAAAGAGTGCAATCGTTCTATTTTGCTGAGGTTGCTTAAAACGGGCTATCACGGCCATGCCAAACCCAATTTTTATGATAAATTAGGCAAGCTTTATTTTGAATTAGCAGACTTACTCATTAAAAAAGGTGACTTACAACGCGCATTGGATACCGTCGAAAATTTTAAAATTGTTGAACTTCAATATTACTTTAATGATGATTGTCGTATACTAGAAAAAGAAGCTTTAGAACGCATTAAAGTACCCGAAAAAGTAGCTATTCTCTATCCTATTTTACTACCAGAACGTATCGAATTGCTCGTCAAATTACCGAAAAATTTGCTTGTAAAAAATAAAACAGTTTCTATTTCAGAGAAAAGGGTGAATCAATTGGCTTCAGATTTTTATTACGAACTGAGTCAAAAAAATAATAACGATTACAAACAAAAAGCTTGGACACTATATGATTGGCTTATCGCGCCTATAAAAGGGATTTTGACTCAACACGATATCAAAACTTTAGTGGTGGTTCCGGATAAAGCATTGCGCCTTATACCGTTTGCTGCATTACACGATAGACAAGAATTTTTAATTCAAAAATACGCTATAGCAACACTCCCAAGTTTAAGATTAAGCAATCTTAAAGAGTTGTCACGCAAATAACTTCAAATCTTTCTAGGTGGTATATCAAAGCCTGTGACTACACCTTATAGTCGTAAAAAATCTCGCCGCTTACCATCAGTACCTGATACACTAGAAAAAATTCAGGTTCTATATCGCCAAAATAGCAAAAAGTTTTTGGATTCGGAGTTAACAAAGTCTATTTTTGAAAAAGAAATGGTAAGCCCCCCACCTTATACGATAGTGCATATTGCTTCTCATAGTGTATTGGCTCAGAATCCAGAAAAAAGTTACTTGCTTCTTTATAATGAGTATTTGACGATGGATAATTTAGAAAACTTATTTAAATTTGGGCAATTTCAAAAGCAACCTGTGGAATTACTTGCCCTCAGTGCCTGTGAAACCGCAATAGGCGATGATTATCAAGCCGGTTTAGGATTAGCTGGGGTTGCTGTAAAAGCGGGGGTGAAAAGTACTTTAGCTAATTTATGGTTGGTTGATGATGCCTCGGCGGCTAAATTAAGTGTCGCGTTTTATAAACATCTTCTGGATCAAAAGTTGACGAAAGCACAGGCCTTACAAAAAGCACAACAAGAACTCTTGCAAAGCGAGGATTTTCAACATCCCTCTGCTTGGGCACCGATGGTATTAATTGGAAATTGGCGTTAGTTCAAACGTGTTGCCTCTTTTTCTGGCGAGGAATGGTGGGCAAGTGGGCACTCAAATTCATTGTGGGAGAATCTTTGATTTAGTGGTGATCGCTTATCTACCCTACGAATTAAACGGAAATAAAATCTTGAATACCCTATACTCAGTACGGGGATAAATTGAATTTTTCCTGATTCTTTGGCTTAACTGGAGTGCAAAATTTATTTTGCAAAGGCCCGATTCAGATTGATAATGAGCCTTTTTTTGGGAATGCGCCTGTTCAAACTTGAAGCAAAATAAATTTTGCACTCCAAACAACCTTTGCAAAAATTTGCCATGAATATAGATTAAGGTTTCCGCGTCTATATCACGCCAGCCCCACGGCCCGTCAAAGTCAAGGGTGTGAATTTGCCATGATACTTTCTCTTGAAGATCACTTGGTGGTTGAGAAAACCGCGAGAACTTATTCGGGGTGGTTTTCTGAATCTTTGACTGAGTATGCCCTTTTTTAATGTTTTTGCCCATAACTCATCTCATGTTTCTATCTCGAAACCTTCGTTGTACACACCTTCATAGTACTCAGCCATAGCCGCAAGCGTCATTTCTCTGCCGCCACCTTCCCGATCATCTAGTCCTTTACGCGCATCACGCCACGGTTTTTCCATAACGATTAAGTCACGGATCCATTGAGCCGATTGATTGCCATAATCACGTAGCACCGCTTGAACGGTTTCTTTTTGAGTCTCAGTCAGTGTGTCAGGATTGCCAAGTTTTGAGATATCCGACAAGTCCATTTCAAATTGCCCTTTATGGGCCTCATATAATGCCTTTATAACAGGGCCGCTCGCCCAGGCTTCAATGGGTTGTTTAAATAGCGGTTCTTCATCCCATACCAACGACCAAGCTTGGCAATAATA
>JAYQWI020000871.1:0-15955 GCA_035871815.2 Candidatus Parabeggiatoa communis | reverse complement strand
CAATTGAAAATGGTTGGCACCTCATTCGCTGGACAACCCTATAATGAAACCGTTCAAGCTGGAGAATGTGCGAGAATATTCACTGGTGCTGTCATGCCGACGGGTACTGATACCGTGATCATGCAAGAACAGGTTGAAAGGCAAGATGATCTGATCACTATCGGTGCTGAACATAAAAAGGGCCAACATGTTCGTCCGCTTGGTGAAGATATCACTATCGGTCAAGTTGTGTTAAAGGCCGGTAAACAACTTTTACCTGCTGATATTGGTTTATTATCTTCGTTAGGCGTGCCTGAAGTGAAAGTGAAACGCCGTTTGCGAGTCGCGTTTTTCTCAACGGGCGATGAATTATGTTCAGTCGGTGAGGTGCTACAGGCTGGCCAAATTTATGACAGCAATCGTTATACCCTACACGGTATGCTGACGCGCTTAGGCATTGATATCATTGACATGGGTGTTGTGCGTGACACGCCTGAAGAAGTCGAAAAGGCTTTTCTATCAGCAGCCCGTTCTCATGATGCGATTATTACTTCAGGTGGTGTTTCGGTGGGAGATGCCGATTATGTGACCGACACTTTACGTCGTATTGGTCAAGTGAATTTTTGGAAAATTGCCATGAAACCGGGGAAACCCTTAACTTATGGCAAAATTCAAAATGCGATTTTTTTTGGATTGCCCGGCAATCCCGTGTCAGCTATGGTGACGTTTTACCAATTTGTTCAACCCGCTTTACGCCGTATGATGGGACAAACTAAACGGATACCGATACGATTGACGGTGCCCTGCCTTTCTCGTTTGAAAAAACATCCTGGCCGCATAGAATTTCAACGGGGCATTCTCGAAAAAGACGATCAAGGCCGTTTAGTTGTGCGTTCGACTGGTAAACAAGGTTCAGGTATTTTGACTTCTATGAGTCAAGCCAATTGTTTTATTATTTTGCCGAGAGAGTGTGGCAATGTGGATGAGGGAAATGAGGTGGTGGTGGAACCGTTTGAAGGGTTAGTTTAGTAAGTACTGAAGCACAAATAAACCGGTATTTTACCGCAAAGGGCAAGCCCCTAGTGCAGGAAAGCCCCCAGACAGACAGCCAACAGCTAAAGCAGTTGTCTAAAAGCTCAAGTCACCTAAAGGTGACTAACCCGCTGCCCGTTTTTGCACGCAAAAACGGGCAGCTTTAAATGTGAATATAAACATTTATTAAATCTAAAAGAAACACAAAATAGTATTATGGGAAGGTAGTCACCTTTAGGTGACTTAAGCTTTTAGACAACTGCTTTAGCTGTTGGCTGGGTGGCTTTCCATCACTCTCCAAAACCTTACCCTTTAATACAAACCACTTGTTTTAAAGTATGCACTATTTCTACTAAATCGTTTTGATTTGCCATGACTTCATCGATTGGCTTATAAGCGGCAGGAATTTCATCAATCACGCCTTCATCTTTACGACATTCTACGCCTTGTGTTTGTGTGATCATATCTTCAGTACTAAAACGTCGTTTAGCTTCTTTACGCCCCATACGACGGCCGGCACCATGACTACATGAACAAAAACTTTCTGGATTGCCTTTACCTTTAACAATATAAGATTTGGTACCCATGCTGCCGGGAATAATCCCCCATTCTCCCGATCTAGCACTTATCGCACCTTTTCTTGTTAAAAATATATTTGATTTATAGTGATTTTCTAAAGCAACATAGTTATGATGACAACTGATAGCCTCACCTGTGATTTCAAATGGCGGTAAATCAACATGAGAAAGGGCCTCCAAAATCAAACGCATCATCTGTTCACGATTAACCCGTGCATATTCTTGTGCCCACATCACCGCTTGCCAATAATCCTCAAAATGTTCTGTGCCTTCTGGAAAATAAGCTAAATCATTGTTCGGAAGACTGATAAACCATTTTTCCATGTCTTTTTTAGCCAATCCAATAAAATAACGCCCAATCAAATTACCCAACCCACGACTGCCTGAATGTAACATCACCCAAACCGCTTGGTTTTCATCAAGGCATAGTTCTATAAAATGATTACCGCTCCCTAAAGTACCGACTTGTAATTGCCAATCATCAAAATGCTTCTTCATCGTGATGAGGGTAGGATGTTTTTGGAGTAGTTCATCCAATTGTTCCCTCATTTTTTTGAGCAGGGTTGACTCAAGAACAGGATTGTCATGTTGATTAAATCCCACTGGCACAGCTTCTTCAATTTTGGAACGAATACCATATAAATTATCAGGTAAATCACTGGCCATCAATGACAATTGGACAGCTGACATCCCACACCCTAAATCGACACCGACTGCTGCGGGAATAATAGCCCCTTTTGTCGGAATCACTGAACCAATCGTTGCGCCGATACCGACATGTACATCTGGCATAGCAGCAACATGTTTATGAATAAAGGGCAAAGTAGACAACTCATGCAACTGTTGTGCAGCTTCTGATTCAATATCATCAGTGTAAATTTTGACCGGAAATCGGCCCGTTGATAAAACTCGTTTAATAGGCATGATAATTTCTCAAATTTTGCTAAAAAGGGGCAACCACAAGGGATTGCCCCTACATACGGGTGAATTGTAGGGGCAATCCTTTGTGGTTGCCCTGGTTTTCATTCCGTTTTCCTGCACTAATTAAACATCTCTTGAGTAATGTTCTTAAACCAACTCTCGGCATAAGCCACTTCCCGTTTCCTGTCTTCTGCGCTGGCATCCAAGGGGGAGGGCCCCACTGCTCCTTTAACAGGTTTAATGGTGTCGCCGTCTAAGTGATAGACAGCAGCAACTGATACAGCAAAATCCTCACCAACAATACTATAACAAGTATTACCATAAGAAGGCGTTGGCATCTCCTTCCCTTGCAGTGCTGAGACAATCGCTGTCGCACACACTTTGGCCTGTGAGTTGGCGGCATGAGCCGATTTGGGCATTTTACCCGCAATACAGGCATCACCAATCAGATGGATATCTTGATGTAAGCTGGATTCAAAGGTTTTCTGGTTGACAGGGCACCAACCGCTGTCATTCGCTAAACCGCTGTCAATCGCAATTTTACCCGCGGTTTGAGGTGGAATGAGATTAATCACATCGGCCGTGTGTTCATCTTCAAATTCGCCCGTTATAATTGTTTTATTGGCCGCGTCAAGCCCAACCACATTCCCACCGTCTTCAAGGGGAATCCATTCAATCATACTGTTGTCGGTATTAAATCCATACAATTTTTCCCAACCTTGCATAAATAAGGGTTGTTTAGAAAAGGCCTGATTGGAATCGAAAATCAAGATTTTTGATTTCGGTTTATGGTGTTTCAAGTAATGAGCAATCTGACTGGCACGTTCATAAGGCCCTGGGGGACAACGAAACGGTTTAGGGGGTACGGCAATAATCACGGTACCGCCATCATTCATGGCCTCTAATTGTTGGCGTAAAATGACAGTCTGCGAACCCGCTTTCCAAGCATGGGGAATTTTCTCAATCACGCTTTCATCGTAACCTTCAATCGTTCCCCATTTAAAGGCGACACCCGGCGAAACCACTAAGCGATCATAAGACAGGGTTGTGCCATCTTGAAGACTCACCTTTTTGCTCACCGGATCAATACCCGTAGCCCTATCGTATACCATCTTAATACCGTATTGATTCAAGCCATCATAACCAAATTTGATGTCATCAATAGGCTTTTCACCACTTAACACTTCGTTGCTCATAAAGCAGGTATAATAGTCCTTGTTCTGCTCAATCAACGTCACTTCAATTGTGGGATCAAGTATGCGAAGATACTTCGCCGCTATCGCGCCGCCAGCACCGCCACCAAGAACAACCACCTTTTTAGGTAATGGAGGGGGAGCAGGTGCTTTTTGAGATTCCCTCGCTGTGTATAATTGATAACCAAGCGCACCAGCGACACCAGCGACACCAGCCGCTATCATAAAATTTCTACGGGTTACGTTTGACATAAGGCAACTCTCCTTTATTTCTGTTCAGTAAGACTGCCATAAAAGTGAACGAGTTCATCTAGGCTTTCTTCGCCTTCTTTCTTCAGCATTTTCTTCATCCGTTTTTCCATCTTTCTCGGCATATCACGCACACCAGCATGGAAATCAGCTAGGCTAAATTGCAGATAAGGCATCCATTGCCCTGCCAGAATAGCAGAAGCCTCATCATTGAAACTATAACCACTAT
This sequence comes from Candidatus Parabeggiatoa communis, assembly GCA_035871815.2. Classification (GTDB taxonomy): domain Bacteria; phylum Pseudomonadota; class Gammaproteobacteria; order Beggiatoales; family Beggiatoaceae; genus Parabeggiatoa; species Parabeggiatoa communis. The sequence continues at coordinate 11,774 of JAYQWI020000871.1, read as the reverse complement.
CATCGTGGCATTTTTCACAATATTTATCGTGAAGTTTAGCACCGCTTTTGACTTTATTCGCGTCAACGGTTTGTTGATAACGCACAAAGGGTTGTTTTGCGAAATAGCTGGCCATCATTTGGAACTGTTCTTCAGTGTAGCCTTTCGCTAGTCTACCCATAACCGTTGAAGGCCGCTCGCCACTCTTGTATTCCATCATGGCATCAACGAAATCTTCACTGTCCATACCCGCAATAGTCGGTGTCGCCGGCCCAACACTTGAACCCTGTGAGCCATGACATACCATACAGGTACCGTTCAACATCAGTGACAAACGATTATCCTCGCTTGCCCAAAGGCTTGCGCTAAGCATCATTCCACTGGCAAGCAGTAGCGTATATTGTGTTGTTTTAGAAGTCATCGATTTCTGTTCCTTAATGCTTGAATTTTCTTCAGCCGATTCAAGGGGCAATCCGAAGGTATTGCCCCGAAAGCACAAAATATTGTAGGGCAATCCGTCGGGTTGTCTTGACTCGTTACCCTAATATTATTCATCATAATATAGGGGTCGTTAAAATTGTCAAATTTATTCATTAATAAAAATGAGCGTTATCTCAAGATCAAATCTTGACGCACGCCGTTAAATTTTAAAGTTATAAATCATGAACTGTTTGCACAATTAAAAAATCATTTAAAATCATAATATTAAATTAAAATTGCAAGAAGGATTATCATTTTTTTTAATAGGAAAATGATGTCGTTATATCCTTTATTATAAACTATCCTTCTCGTTTTATTTCGCAACAAGCCTAATATAGATAACGAAATCACTGACAATTTATTCAAGGTATTACAAAATTGACCATTAATTCAATCATTTTAGACAAGAATCTATAATTCATTATTATATAATATAATAATATAACGAAATAATTTTATTATTCAGAATCTTGTAAAATCTGAAAGATATGATAGGATGTCTTGTGCTGATTTGTACAGAAAACCGTACAATAAAGCCTATTTCTACATTAATCCCTAACTAAAAAAGGAGGTACTAAAGTGTACTTGAAACGAGGCCTATTACTTGCCTTAAGTGGCGCTTTTTTACTGCTGTCTAGTACTTCGGCCTTAGCGAAACAAACGCCTGAACAAATTGCGGCGGAAAAGGCCGATATCAATAACGAATGTATTGGTTGCCACGTCACGCTTCACCCAGGCATCGTCAAACAATATCTTGACAGCCCGATGGCTAATACACAGGAAAAAGTGGATAAAGTCGTTTGTGCGGACTGCCATGGTGATGAGCATCAAACCAGGGAAGACTACCAGAAAGCGACACTCCCCACGGCGGAAACCTGCGGTGAATGCCATGAAAAACAACTCAAGCAACTTCGTAAGGGTAAACATAATCTCTCTTGGTTTGGGATGAAATCCCAAGTGGCTTGGCATGGGCAACCTGGTGCGATTACCGAACAAGGTTACCGAGGCTGTTCGGGTTGCCATAAGATCGGGCAAAAAGGTTTGCTCGGTATTGCTCAAGGCGTTAAAGGTAAGATTAAATTTGACGGTGGTGAGGAAGAATCGCACTACCGTTATGGCAATGTGCAATGCGATGCTTGCCACACGCGCCATACCTTCAAAAAATCGGAAGCACAAGATCCAAGAGCCTGTTCCAATTGCCACATGGGCTTTGACCACCCACAATGGGAAATGTACACTTCCGCCAAACACGGCATTATTTGGGCTATCGAAGGCCATAAAAATGTGCGTGGACGGGCACCCACTTGTCAATACTGCCACATGTCGGAAGGTCGCCACGATGTGGTTACACCATGGGGTTTCTTAGGTTTGCGTATTCCCACCAAAGACAACGTTTTGGCCTTGATCAAGGTTGCGCCTTCACTTGAGAAACATCTGAGAAAACTGGCTGCGCTTTTGCCTGAAGGCAATTATATAGATGTGGATGATGATCCAATGTGGGTGCTTGATCGTGCTACAATTTTACAAGCAGCTGGCATACTGGATGACCAGTTCCAACCGACCGAACGCTTTATTGAGATCGTGGTACAAGGTGAAGCGGCACGCGGGCCTGAAGCATTCAATGAGATTCGCACCAAGATGAAAGCCATTTGCCATGAATGCCATGCTAAAGGCTTTGTAGATGCCCATTTCAAAGCTTCTGAGGAAATCCTCAGAGCGGCAGATAAGGAATTTGCCAAAGCCATTAGGGTAGTGCAAGCTTTGTACAAGGACGGTATTTTGGAAAAACCAGCCGGCTGGAAATACGCACCTGACTTGTTGCAATTTTACGATGCCAAAACCAGTATGGAGCAAAAACTCTATCTGATAATGTTAGAATATCGTCAACGGACTTTCCAAGGCGCTTTCCACGCCAGCAACGATTACATGCACTGGTATGGTTGGGCACCTTTGAAAACCGCCGTCAATACGATTATGGAAGAAGCTAAGAAGATGCGTGAAGAGCATGAAGCAAAACATAAATAACTAGTGCAGGTTCGCTACTAGGTTGCACTCTCATCGTAGGGTGGGTAGAGCTACGCGATCCGAAAGCCAGCGAAGCTAAAGCCACCGAACTCGGAAATGGTGGGTTTTCGCGAAGCGCCTACCCACCCTACATCAAAAAAAAATGTATTTAACCTAATCGGGAAACACTATAAATCGATTCCGCCTTTTAAAATAGAGAAAAAGTAAAGTCGATTTGTTGAACACATCCTTACTGTATGCTCTCCCCCCCAAAATATTCAACAGTGGTTCGCAAACTGTCCATTTGCTCATTTGTGAACGCATCAATCCAATCGTTTCCTTCAGTTCCACTTCATGCTCATCAATTTGTTTTTGTCATCTTGATATCATAAAACAATTATCAATTATAAATTATCAATGAGTCATGTTACGCATGATGCTTCTTCTGATATATAACTTACACTATATGTTGATTTTTTTATAAGACTAATTATCAGCATACGTAGAGACGCACTGCGTGCGTCTATCCATCAAAAATAAGAAAGACGCGAGACATCGCGTTTTTATTCCTTAAAAATCAGAGAGACGCGAGGCATCGCGTCTCTACCCATAATTAACCATTAACATTAACGATTAACCGATACAAGAGATATGAAAATTTGACCGTGCGAAGTATAATCGGTTGGCCTTATACATAACGTAACGACAAGGATTCTATATTAAATAAAAGGATTTTAAAGCGGATTGTTCGCAATTCATTCTTTCGATTTACTGACCTAAAATAACTGATAATGGATATCTCATTAACCAAAATCTACCTTTTTTTTATTTTCTTAATCGTTGTCGTCAGTTTATCGCCTGCTTGTAATCTCAATCAGACTCATCTCAATCAAACTCATCCTACCCTAGATGTGGTAAAGCCTGTGCCTGTTGAAAAAACGACTTTTAATATTCAAACGCTTGCTAAACCCGTTTCGCCAGAAAGGCCTTCAATGTTAGCCTCGAAATTTGAACCGACTCAAGCGTTTCAAGAAGAGATGGTGAGTTTAGATGTCAAAATCGGTCAAATGCTGATGCTGGGTTTTCGTGGAACACTGATTAGTGATCAAGGTGTTTTGAACATTGTACGAGATATTAAAAAGTATCATTTGGGTGGTGTTATACTTTTTGACTATGACGTGGTATTGAAATCGCCGAGACGTAATATCAGATCGCCTAAACAACTTAAGTCTCTGGTTCAATGGCTGAAAGCGGCTTCGCCAAACAGAGCTTTATTTGTGGCTATTGATGAAGAAGGGGGCAATATACACCGGTTGAAGAAAAAATTTGGTTTTCAACTGTCTAATCGATCTGCTCAGTATTTAGGCCAAAAAGGGCCTACCTTGACTTATGAACACGCTTTTCAAATCGCTGAAACATTAACGGAGTTAGGCATTAATTTCAATTTGGCACCGGTGGTTGATCTGAATCTTAATCCCAATAATCCAGTTATTGGTAAACTGGGGCGCAGTTTTTCTGCCAAACCTGAGATTGTGACTCAACATGCGCTTCAATTTATTGAAGCACATCATGAAAACGGAATCCTTTGTGCTATCAAACATTTTCCAGGGCATGGTAGTTCAACGGATGATTCACATTTAGGATTTGTTGATGTGACTCGTACTTGGAATGCAAATGAGCTGGTACCTTATCAAAATATTATCAACGCCGGTAAGGCCGATGCGATTATGACGGCCCATGTTTTCAATGGGGAATTGGATAAAAAATATCCTGCGACACTTTCACGGGAGATTATTACCAATACTTTACGTGGCGAATTGAATTACAAAGGGGTTATCATTTCTGATGACATGCAGATGAAAGCGATCAGCAAACGTTATCATTTTAAAAAGGCTATTCAAACGGCCCTTCAAGCAGGTGTTGATATCATTGTTATTGGGAATAATTTGGAATATGACCGGCATATTCTGAGAAAAACAATCACGTTTATTAAGGGTTTAATTGAGAAGGGTAAACTAGATGAAGCACGCATTAATGCGTCTTTTATGAAAATTCAGGCCCTTAAAAAACGATTAGCGCCTGTTGAACAGTATCAAGCTGTCGTGGTAGAAAATGAAGTCGGTTCGTCTTCCTGTCGTCTTCCTCAAAATCATCGGCTAATCATCAAAACGTTTCCTGAAGGGAGTCAAATCCAACTGGCCAATATTAAACCTTATTATAAAAAAGGCGGTATTTGTCTGAAATCAGGGTGGTATGCTATTTATGTCACACATCCGGATTATTGGGAGAGTCAATATTGGGTAGAAATCAAAGAGTCTGATGTCTCTGTTGAGTTCACACTTAAAGCAAAATAGTTTGAAACAGGATTTAAGGGATTGATGGATGAACAGGATTGCGATGAAGTTTCAAAACAATCCTGTCAATCCGGATCGTTTATTCCATTATCTCACTTGGACTCAAATCCGTCAGAGTGGCTATTGTTGCTATATCCATGCCGGATTCAAGCATTTTTTGGGCTATTTCCATATTTTTCCACGGAAAAACACGGAAAAACACTTCAATATTCCGTGCATTGAAGTGTCATTCCAAAGCTTTTAATCATCCCAATTCTGTAATGAACAATTACCCAATTCGCACTGTTTGAATACCTCCATTGGTTTGTAAGGACTACCAGAATTTTCAGAATTAAAGGAGACAGACAGGATTATAGTACAACGAATTACTATGAACTAAAATGCTGTCGGCCCCTTTGAATCCTTTTAATTCTGTTTAATATAATCTAGCATTTTATTTGGGGAAATATCTTCACCTTCAGGCCAATACAATCCGCCTAATGGATCAATGGCAACTTTTTGAAAATAACGGAACGCTTTCAAACGCCAAAAAGCGTCGCGGCTATTGAGCAAAGGGGTTAAATCTAACTCCAAATTTTCCCCATCCTCCATCGTTAAGTGAAGTCGATAGTTATTATCGTTATTAGCCCAAACCTTGTTCGCCTTTTTCCATGGTGTTTTAACCGTTGAGTTCATTCCATTTCTCCAGTAATTCGGATTGATTAGCCAAAATAAACTCTTTTATTTTCTTTAAGGGCTTGGGTGGCATCTGCCCTGCCATCAATTCACCGTCTTCGATATTAAAAGAACCGGCATAATCTCCATAAACACCATGACAGTGTGGTGGTGCATGATCATCCATATAGATGTAAATCGAAATTCCAAAGAAAAAAGCAACTCTTGGCATATCGTTTTCTCCTTTTAAGTTTTGAACAGGATTTAAGGGATAAACAGGATTGCGATGAAGTTTCAAAACAATCCTGTCAACCTTGATCATAAACGCTAAAGAAGTCTTAAAAATTTTTCAGGCTAAAGTTTAGCTTCGCTGTACTTTTTCAGCTAAAAGCGTGAAATTGCTTTCTTTTGCGTCTTTTGCGTTATCTTTTAATAGAAATCAGAATCTGCCATAGTGTAATAGAAATTAGCATCCAGCCATTGTAAGTCTAAGTCGGGGTGAAATATTCTGAATACTGGAATCATATAGTCTGGGTGTGCTTGCGCTTTGAAACCCAGTGCTTCTATGATGTGGGGGGAGCCGGCGGCGGAAAACCAGGTTTCTATGCTTTTGACACCGCGCCACCGTAATATATCGATCACTTGTTGCCAGAATGATTCGGCTAAGGTGTCGTCTTCTGGAAAGCAAAAGTCAATTAATTTGGCTTGGGGCTTTTCTGGCGCGATAACAACATAGCCTAGCACTTCTGTTGATAAAAAGGGGGAATAGCCCCATATCCAATATTTTTTATGGGGTATATCAATAAACCGCCAATTCAGAAATCGGGCGTTGCGACAAACGGCAAACGGGTATTGAGGGGCCCGTTTTTCCCAGAGTCGTTCATAAGCAATATCGAATCTTTTAATGGATTGGATGAGGCCTAGCGTGTCATGTTGTTGTAGTGCAACAGGTACGGTATAGCGATAAGTGTACCACTCACTGAAGGGTTGATATTGCATCAACAATTTACCCAGACGAAAGGGGCGTTGGGATGGAAAACCGTAGAGCATGACGAGTTGATTGGGGCCTGTCCATTCGTCTAAAAACGCTTCAAAGTTTTGCACGAATACGCCGCGCCTACCTTCGGTGAATGTGCGGTAGCGAGAGCTACTAAAAACATCTCGAATGAATCCGATACGGGTGGTTTGCCCAGCCCAGATGGCGCTATGTACGCTGCTGGCATAGTGGGCCGCTAAATCGCCATTTTCCGCGACGGCTAACATGATACGGGAACCGTCTGGATTGTGTGTGTAAATCCAATGCCAGGTGTCTAAGTTACGGTAACTCGGAAAGACTTCGGCAAAGCTCGTTTGAATGGCATGTTCATCGCCAGCTTGGTAGGGGCGAAAGCTGAAAGTCGGTTTACTACCGCGTTGCGAGTCTTTTGTATTGCTGGTGCGTGTACGGGGTATCGTCACTTCAGCTGATTTTTTGGCAAAGCTTAATAAGAAGTAGCCGTAGTGACTGTCACGGTATTTTTGTTGTTTGTCTTGTAAAGCCGTTAATAAGGCTTCTAATCTGTCTTGATTTAAATCTAAGTCAGTCTGTAAAACGGTACGATGCTTTTCTATTGCCCTTATGAAATACTCAAGGGTAGGAGCGCTTTGAGTCGATAAGTCGATTTGTTCCGTTAAACGAAAACCACACCGTTGTGCTTGTATGTGTAAGTCTGTGAGTAGGGGTAAATTTTTAGCAATCGGCTTTAAACTCATTTCATCCGCTATAAGTATGATGCCTTCTTTTGCCAGCAATCGGTAGGCTTTGTTAAAGAGTATTGAAGGGGATAGCTGCTGTGCGGTTTCTTGCAATAAAATCACATCATATTTTTCTGGTGGTGCGGCAAATTCTTCAAAGTGTACACATTCTAAGGCAACTTGATCCTGAATAGATTGTTTTGCGAGGTGAATTTCCTTAGCATTGGGGGTGATGGCGGTTATGCTATAACCTCGCCCTGCAATCTGTCGTGCCGTGTTGCCTAATCCGAGTCCGATTTCTAAAATGCGGCCGGGGGGAGCAGGCAAATGGGTTAACAAGAAATCGGTGGCACGTTGCTGGCTGGATGAGAGTGACACCTCTGTCTCCCCTTCTTGAAATAACCCATAGTGTAAATCATCTACATGGCCTTCTTCTAGGTACAGGCTGTGTGCGTAGACGTTTATTGGAAATTGTAAGGCTTTGTATAGACTAGACATTTTTTTAATTTGGGATAGTTAGGGCAACCACAAGGGATTGCCCCTACGAGTTGTTAAACGTGTAAAATCCTTGTTCGATGCGCTTTTACGTCGTAACGCGGCATATAACGTTCGGTTAAAAATTCTCCCCATTTTTCTCGCATGATGTTAATTTCTTTATGCGATAGGGCTTGTTTTTCTGGGCTATCATGGTTGCCATAAGTGGCTTTTTCATGGTGAATGAGTTCGACATCGCTGGCTTGAACAATTCTCAATCCTTGGCTACGCAGCCCTAAACAATAATCGACATCGTTGTAATATACGGCTAATTGTTCATCAAATCCAACGATTTGCACCCAGTGGCTAAGCTGAGTGAGTAAGCACGCGCCGGTTATGGCTGAGACGTTGCGTGTGACACGCAGTGGTTTTTTCTCTCCCCATTCATCGATATTACGTGCTATCCATTCTGGGTGCGTTTCAATGCCGTTGTGTTGCAATTGTCTATTGGGATAAAACAGGGTGGCACCTACTGCGCCTACGCCCTCTAAATAGATATAGCGAGACAGATTGCGTAACCAAGCAGCGTTGGTGATTTCAACATCATCGTTTAAAAACAGTAATAGCGGATTTTCTCCCGCGACAACGCCTTGGTTGTTCAGGGTTGACCAATTAAATTCGTTATCATTAACCTGTATTTTAATGTGCGGCTGATTTTGTAAGGTTTCAAGATATTCCCGTATGGGTTCAATACAGCGGTTGGCTACGATGATGATATTGAATTGAGGGTAGTCGGTTTGTTGCAATAAACCACTGAGACAGGTTTTGAGGCCGTTGAGATTGCTATGGGTTGGGATGATGATGTCGATGGGTTCTAAAGGGCTATCCCAGTGAGCAATACAGCCAGCCGCTTTAGGGTTTGCTCTGATGGAAACGTTTTCTAAACCGCGTGCTTCTAAGTGATTTTTCAAGGCGGCCATGGCGGCTTTAAAAGTCCAGCTTTTACTGTCGGTTTTGTAGGCCAGTGAACCTTCTGTCGCTCGCCAATCGTAAAGGGGTTCCGCGACATGACACACTTGTTCTTCTGTTATGCCTAGCCTGAGTAATTCCAATAATAAATCCCAATCTTGTCCACCATCAAAATCAGGCCGAAATCCGCCGCCTAGTTGATTTAAGGTTTCTCGTTTCACCACGGTTAAGTGGTTGATATGGTTAAGATGTAATAAGGTTTCGGGTGCCCAATCTGTTTTATGATAGGTGTGCATCAGTTGCCCACTGTGATCGATCATACGGCTGTCGGTGTAAAGCAGGGTATAATCGTGTTGTTGCAGTTTGAGGCCAAGAATAAGTAGGGCTTCAGTGTGCAATCTGTCGTCATGATCCAGAAAGGCGATATAGGGTGCTGTCGCCATTTTGATTGCGTCATTGGTGGCCGCGACAATGCCACCGCGTGTTTCACGGCGCTGATAGTGTAAACGTTCTGCTATAACGGGATCATGTTGTAGGGCTTGTAAGATGTGCTGGGTTTCTTCTCGATCAGAGGCATCATCTACGATACACAATTCCCAACCGCTATAGGCTTGATTGCGTACTGAGAGCAACGTTTGGCTGAGCAAAGTGGGATCGGTATTATAAACGGGTAGAACAATTGAAAATAAGGTTTTTTGGGGTAAGGCTCGCCCGATAAGTTGTGCGATAGCTTGTCTTCCTGCCACTTCTAGCCCCATATCGGTACAAGCTTGAACAATTAATTGCTCAACACCTTGATATTGAGCCACTTGTTGGTTAAGTCGTTGTATTTGAGCTTGCTGCTGCTTGTTTTGTTCTGTAGATCGTTGACTTAATTGGCTATGTTGCGTGCTTAAGTCGTTGACGATTTCGGCGATTTGTTCAAAATGACTGACTTCAATCTGTTTGAGTAGTTTGCCAATAATGCGCTGTCTATGAGCCAGATAACCTTTGTCTTGATGGATTTGAGAGTACGATGGATTCTCGGTATTGCTGAAAATTCGATACTCACAGGTGATCTCATCCAGATGGGTAAAGGTGAAATGAGAAAAGCTTAGACGAGTGAGCAATTCCCAGTCTTCATAAGCGTCAAGTGTTTCGTCAAACTGGTGGGCGTGAAAAACGGCGGCCCGAAACAGTAAGGCATGAAGGGGAATGAAATTCCCGATCAGCAAACGGCCTTGATTCCAGGGATGATTCATCACTTCAATGACTTTGTTAACCTTGATACGGTTATGAATCTTCTTCTGGCAAGCGACGGTTTTGCAACCACTGTAGACGATATCGGTTTGAGAATGGCCGTGGATTTCGGCCAGTAGGGAAGCCAAGTGTTGTGGGTATAGGATATCGTCTTGATCTAGAAAGGCGATATATTCGCCACGCGCATGGCGTAAGCCTTCATTCAGATTAAAAGTACGTGACGGTTTGCCAGGTATCAAGCGGATATCTAAGACTTCAAAGTCTATAAGCGAAGGGGGTTGTGAGCCAAACCAGACTAAAATGACTTCAAATTGTTCATACGCTTGAGCAATCAGACTGTTTAAGGCATGTTGAAGATAGTCGATATCATTGGCACGCACAATGACTGAAATCAGGGGGCGATTTTCAAAAAAGTGTTGGTAAGTGCCCTCCCATTCATAGCGTAGAAAGGCTTCTGCACCGGCCGTATTGGCATGAAGGCCGCGTAAACGCGCTAAAGTTTGTACATGGTTGACATAATCAAAATCTTTGAGTTGTGATGCGTAGGTTTGTGCGGCAAGTAACTTGGCTCCAAATTCTGTTGTAATATCAACAAGATAATTGACAACCGGTAAGGGGTGTAGGGTTTCATAAAACAATAATTGCCCTTGCCATTGCCCTTCTAGGGCGTTTAAAAAACCGCGTGTGACGCGCAGATGATCGGCCTGTGATTCTTGTGGATGGGGCAGTAAAATGTGAGTGGGTTGAATCTCTTGAACCACGCGCCGATAATCTTGTCCAATAGGGCCGCTGAGGGGTATTGCGCTATGGGGATAATCCCAAAATTGAACATTGTCTATGCCTAAATGCGCTAATCCAGTTAGGCAGTCTTGTTGAGAGACTTTAGGATTTTCGCTAATGACAACGACATGAATTGATGCTGTGCGTTGTTTAGCGAGCGAACCAGCACAACCTAAAATATCATCAGGGTGCGGTGCGAAAACTAAGAAGGTTTGTTTTGTCATAAATAGTACAGCGGATTAACGGAATAAACGGATTTTTGTAGTGGGAAATAAGATGTTAAAGTATAGAACCTGATTAAACGCAAAAGGCGCAAGAGGCGCAAAAGGACGCAATTTCACTCTTTTTGCGTCTTTAGCGTCTTTAGCGTCTTTAGCGTTTATTTTTTCACGCAAGCTTTTGATTAAGCGATATCAAGTCATTATAAAACGATTTCTGATTCCCATCACTATCAATGATCCCATTTTCTTGATAGGTTTGATAGAGATAAAAATCACTGAGCAAAATAGGCGTTCCCCTATTTTCTATTTTTAATGCGTATCCCACATCACAAAATATCGACTCTAAATGGATAGCTTGCCATTCATCACTTTCACAATAAACGGTTTCCTCAAAGAGGGCTTGTTGTTTATCATCAAGCATCAAAACAGTCATGCTGGCTTTCTCTTTGACCTCATTTTCTACCTTTTTCACTTTGAAATCCAGTTTAAAAGGTTTTTCCTTAACGATTTTGATCCCCCTGATGTTATTCGTAATCATCTGACTGAGTGTGCCAGTTGAATTTAAGAAAACGGCTTTCTTTTGAGACGCGGCATCAAAGCTGATTTCGCCCTTCTCTATTGCCCAACTGGGATAGTTTCTTTCAAAAACGCCATTTCTAATCACGTTGACAGGCACATCGCGCAGTGTCCATAAGCTATATCCAATCGTGTTATGTTGGATAATCAAGGCAGCTTCTGATAAAAAGTGGGGTAATTCTGCTGGCAGAATCCTAGTGTTTTGCTCAAAACCGGGGGTATTGTCAATGAAGTTAAATTGATCAATAAATAGGGCATTTTTGGTATGGGCGCGAAGCCAATTAAAAAAACGCAACATGCGATTTAAAGC
>JAYQWI020000870.1:0-8416 GCA_035871815.2 Candidatus Parabeggiatoa communis | reverse complement strand
TTGACCGCAATCTCCCTAAAGCTAAGCCCTCGTTTTTTATCTGTATTACTCAAAAAGAGGGCAAGGCGTGGCACCCCGGCTTCAACACTTGGGAACAAAATACTTGCACCACTGCTTTTGGTGATGAGGTTTATCATGGTGAAGAATATTTTTGCCTATGCACTAACAACCCGCGATCTAAAATCTTTAGATAGATTGGGAAGGCAAAGCACGTTAACCGCTCAAAGAAACAACCCCTCACACACTGGTGAATTGAATAAAGCGCCCACAATTTAGATGGCACTGGTTCAGTTCAGTGTAAAAGCTATAACGTAAGCGTTTATAAATAATACAGTCCAAACAGGGCAATCGCCTTGTTTATCAAGACAATGAAAGCCTATTTCGCCATCACGATTGAAGTGAACCAGTGCCGTGGGGAGGGGTTAGAAAAAATATTTCAAAAAAGAAGGAATAAAAAAGCTTGACATTTATTTTTAGTTATATTTATTATATGCAACATATCGTCTTAAAATGATTAATGCGTCAAGCGAGCATGTACCCTAAACCAACGATCGGTGCGTCTTCAAATGAAGTGTTTGTTTAGCCATTTATCATTAATAAATAGCCAAAAAAATATTGACTTTGGTATAAACCATTTTTTAGGGTTGTCATTAACTGATAACTGATAACTGATAACTGATAACTGAATAGGAGAATTGATGTTAAATTTTTATAAGAAGTTGTCCTTAGTCGTTTTATCGGGGGGCCCTGACTTTGGGCCTGTCGCCCGTAGCTGTAGCAAAAAGCGATTTTAGAGCGACAAATTGGTTAGCTGCTCGTCAACAACAGCGATTGCCCGATGACTTGCAAAGCAAGGGAAATGTATGTCATCATGGGCGGCATTGTTCATAAAGACAGAAAACCAATCAGCGTTTGTACGACATCGATAGGTAGAAACGGAGAGTGGATCGTGGGCTACAACCGCCGAACAGAGAATACTTGTATCGTGAGTATTGACGGGCAAGAATATCGTGGTGAAAGATATTTTTGCTTATGCACGACTCACGGGATACAACCTTTGCGATAGCCAGCGTTGAGTTTGGCTGTTTGGTTATTTATGGAAATTATTGCTAAGTGGGCCGCGTGGCTCAAAGGTGTTGATTTCGTTGTATTCATTTACTAACTAAAGGAGGTAACTTTTAAGATAGTTGTGTGAGTTAGCTTATGCGGCTGACTCTATTGATATTGTAGCCAAGTTGGCTGCGTGGTTTACAGAAAAGCATTCAGTCAATCTGTTCTGTTGGCTGAGGAATGTTACTGTGGGTTTTGAGGAAATTAATTTTACTCTGACCCCAATTATTATATAAACGACTGTCTAAATGACACAGTATCTCGTGACTTAGCACGGTGTTTTTTAATTCATCACAGGAAATTTTACAGCAAGAATTAATTTTACTCTGACCCCAATTATTTTATTTATCGCGCCCGGCGTTTAGAAAGTGGTGGCATTTATCATATTTACTCCGCGATTTTAACAGTTGAAATAGCACTTTCTCTCTCCAAATATCAGCCTAATAAAATCGGCATTGTCTGCCCCTACCTAGCACAAGCCACCCTAGTCGAAAAAATGCTTGCAGTCGTCAACCCTCATCCACATAGTTCAATCATTACTGGCACTGTACACCGTTTTCAAGGCGACGAATTTGACATCATTTTGAATTTATTGAACCCACCCCCTTTGATTAGTTCAAATATCTTCTTGAACAACCAAAATATTTTAAATGTCGCCATCAGTCAGTCGCGCAAGAGATTATCTGATTTTGCTGATACCCATTGTTGATGGTTTAGGGCAAATAAAAAGGCTTGAAGCCCTCCTAAAAAATAAAATAATGCAGCATTATCAAAAGCTTAGCTCAGAAACGGTGGAAAAAATCCTATTTAAGCAAACCAATTATATTGATAAAAATACCTCCATCAGCACTCATCAAAATATTAATGTTTATGGGAAAGCGAAGAAAAAATATGAAGTGCGGATTGGGAGTCGGGCGGTGGATGTTCGGTTGTTGATTTAGTACAGCGGATTTACGAAATCAACGGATTTTTTGGCACCCTTCATATTCCTACAAAAGTAGTGAGCAGTTCGCCTTAGAATAAATTCTAAGGCTAAAAGCGAAAGTAGGCTAAAGCCTACTAAATCAGTCAGTGCCCTTTAGGGTACTTTAGCTTTTAGCCTCAGAATTTATTCTGAGGCTATTTTCTAACTGTAAACTACTTTTGAAGGGTGCCGATTTTTTCGGCCTCTTTTTTTTTTGTAGGTATTCCAATGTCGTTATTTTTTGCTACCCTGAAAAATAAAAAATCGCACTGAAGCGTTTAATTGATGGGCATAAGGAATAGTGGGCGAAAATATGAAAGAAAAATTAACGTTAAAAAGTTAATGTTTTTGGATTTGAGGTGTTAGAATGTAAGTGGTAAAATTTTCATTTCTCCAATTGATTAAATTTTTAATCAATGGGTGTCAATGATAATTTAATGCTGGGTTTCGTACCTCTACCCACCCTACGCTTTCTAAATTCTGTCACAACAAATTTACATATCCTATACAGAATGGCTGCTTGAATTATGGAAAAATTTAAAGAAAAACAATTTACGTCTCGATATAACAAAATCATGCTTTTGACTTTGTTAGTCGTTCTCGCTGTCTCCGCAGCTTTAGTCACTTTAAAAGTCTACATTGAAACTAAATATGAAGATGCCCAATTGATTGAGCAATTTAAAACAAGATCAATTGCTATTGATAATTTAATTGTAAGCATCACTGAACATTTGAATGCAATGCAAATGGAAGCAGAGGCATTTTTTTTAGATGCAGAAAATAATAGTAAACTTTTCCAGGCGCTCTCCAATATAGATGAAGGATCCTACAGTCTTGATAACATCCCACCGCCCTATTCTAAGGCCAATTTAGGTAATCTAACCGGAGCAGGAAATATCTCTCATATCTCGCAATCATTAAGAGAAGAGATCGAGATGTCACTCACGCTTAACAGTCTGTTTCAGGCAACCAAAGAAAATATTCCAAATGCTGCTTGGGTCTATTACACCTCTAAAAATAACTTTATCAATATTTATCCCTGGACGCATTCAGCCAATTTCCGTTTCTCCGAGGAACTGTTCACGCATGAATTTTACACATTAGGACTTCCCGCTGTTAATTCTGAGAAAGAAATATTTTGGACCTCTGCTTATATTGATGAGTATGGAAAAGGGATGATGGTTACAGCGGCTAAACCAATCTATCGTGGAAAAATTTTTTTGGGCACAGTAGCGATTGATATTACCTTGGATGAATTGACAGACTATGTACAAAACTTCAGATCGAGTTCTGATATATTGATGATTCTTAACGAAAAAAAGCAGTTGATCGCTCATCCTACATTAGTCACCTCCATAGATACAGAAATAAAATGGTTTAAAAACGCTTTACCCGAATCATTACAACCAGAGAAAGATAATCTTTTCAAAACCAAATTGCTGCAACTTGATAAACTGGGTAATTACTTGCACATTTGGTATCAAATGAAAAATGCGCCTTGGAAGATTATTTTTATATCGGAAGAACCGCATATTTTAGTTAGAGTATTCTCAACGGTAGGTATTATATTCATCGCTTTACTTGGTGGTCTAAGTTTTATGCTGGTCAACATTAAAAAACTTACATTTCGTGAATTTATACATCCGGCGGAAAATCTTGTTCGCCATATTTATCAAGAAAGTGAAGACAAGCTTATTTCTATTCCAAATGTCCCATATCAGTGGATACCGTGGTTTGAGGAAATCTCCAGAACGTTTGCACAAAATCGCAACCTCATAGAAGAAATCAAACAAAAGAATGAACAGTTGACGGAAATGAATATTTCTTTGGAAAGATATATGCCAAAGTTCATACTCATTATCAACTTAAGAGATGGTTGTGGTGGCACAATGATTGGGAATTTTTTTGCTGATTCTCTCTCCAAACTAG
This sequence comes from Candidatus Parabeggiatoa communis, assembly GCA_035871815.2. GTDB lineage: Bacteria > Pseudomonadota > Gammaproteobacteria > Beggiatoales > Beggiatoaceae > Parabeggiatoa > Parabeggiatoa communis. Next base: position 4,413 of record JAYQWI020000870.1, on the reverse strand, counting down.
ATACTTCAAAAACAACTGTATATATGGAATATCCAGTACCCGAAAAAATTTCCACTGATTTTGGCTTAGATTCTACTCAACACATTTATAATCATCCAAATGGGTATGATGTTTGGTCATCATACGATCTAGGAGAGATACCTGAAGAGGCAAAAACTTCACTTCTAATGACAAAAGTTCTGAATAATTACAATAACATTGTCATTAACACAATGGTGCAAGGCTCTGTAGAAGAATTTATCCATAAAGATATAGAACCCATGTTTAGATATGCCAAAGCCATTGTACTCATGGTGCCACCCGATGGTAATAGTAGTGAGAATGAAGTACAAAAAGTCATCAGCGAGATTAGAAAACATGTGCGTCAAGATCAAACTAATGTTTATAAGCTGCTTAACAAAATTGAGGAGAATGTGGGACACACCAGTGAATTTGATTTTGAGATACCTTTTTTAACGGGAAATTTTAGACTCTCTAAAGAAAAGTTTGTAGTTCCAGAACAAGCACTTTCAGTTATTAGTACACTGGTTGATCGGGTAGAACGAGTTCATCAAATTTCCGTTTATATTCCAACGACTATTGACATAGATAAAACAATAGATACCAGTGATTATGTACGTAGAACAATGGTATTCTTGGGAGAAAAATTTGGAGGGGCTACTTCCTCTGAGGCTCAAGGTGTTTGGAACAGTGATACATCAGGAATCGTCAGTGAAGCAGTGTATATTGTAGTAACTTATACAACTGAGGATGATCTGAATCGTTTTGTAGACGATGTGATTGAATTTGTCAAAGATATAAAAAAGGAACTAAGCCAGGATGCAATGGCGGTGGAAATCAATAAGAAAATGCTTCTTATCTGACACCAAATACAAGACAGTGTCATCCTTATTTTGTCGTGGTGGATAAGTATTACTCAATGTTCAAGTATGGATTTTTCTTACTCACCTTACGCAGGTTTCAAAAATCAATGTCTTAATAAAGAAGACAAAATTTGTAACTTATTGGTTAGTAGATTGGGTGGGGATGCTAAGCAGTATGGTTCTTGGGGTTGTTGAAGTTCTAACTGCCCGCTTGCCCACCCTACAAACGAATTGTGTGCATATAGTAGCAGAAAGGTAGAGAACAAATTGTGAATCTCAGATATTACATCATTTGCTTATTTTTATGTCTAATCACCATTATATCTTGTGTCGTATTGTTCTTTATCTTTGAAAGAAAGAGTGTAGAAAAAAAAGATTTAGTCAATATTTCTCAAACGATGGTTATACGTGCGCAGGATGACAACCAAACCGAGCACGACACCATTAAAAAGCCACGTCATGAAATCCGGGTGGGGATTTTTGTTACATCCCTTCATGATCTAGATTTCAAAAAAAGAAAATATTCTATGACAGCTTGGGTATGGGGAACATACAACCCTAAAGATTTACCTGATGATTATTCTTTTTCCAATCACATAGAAATTGTCAATGCGCGGGAATGGAATCTGAGTTCCATTGAGCATTTTATTATCAATAATCCTGATGGCTCACAGCGTTCAATGGCTAAATTCAGGGCTACATTCAACCAAAATTGGGACATTCGCTATTTCCCGTTTGATAAACAAACTCTCAAGGTTGTGATTGAAAGTGTCGAGTTAGATTCATCAAGGGTAAAATTCGTCCCTGACTTTAAGAACAGTCTGATTAGCGACGATTTCGACTTAAGCGGTTGGCGTATATCGCCTATTCAACTGGCGGAGCAGGATTATGAATATCCAACCACGTTTGGCGACCCAAGGGGTGTGAAAGGCGTTTACCCCCGTGTGATCTTGGATATTCCGATTAAGCGTGAAGGCTGGCGTATTTTATTTACAAGTTTTTTGGGTTTTTTCGCTTCTTACATTATCGTTTCCATGCTGATTGCCTTTGATGATAAACTGTTCTCTAATAGAATCGGTCTCATCATGTCCGCATTGTTTGCTACTGTTGGCAATAAGTACACCGTTGATTCTATTTTCCCCCCACAGGCCAATTTTACTTTCTCGGATCTTATCCAAGTTGCTACATTCACAATCATTGCTATTGGTCTGTTAAACATTATTGCAATCATTAAACTTATCAAGCTGGGCAAAGATAAATTAGCTCATAAATTAGATTATTCGGTTTCTATGGTGATCATCCCCACATACCCAATCATTATTTTGATGGGCTTATATTTTGCTCTGGTTGCATAATTAATAAGAACGAAATATAAAATAGGGGACAGACCACATTTTATGCGATTATTCCCGAATGCTTGAACCATAAGTCATTATTTAAATAAAAATGGGTCAGTACCCTTTTTTTTATAGTGAAAAAAGGACCAGGCTCGAATTATTTTGCTGACCCCAAACATCATAACGGCAATTCTCCTTGATTGAAGTTATCTTCAGATTCATTCTCTTTTTGTTTTTTTTGTCTACCTCTTGGTTTCGGTTCGCGCCGAAGCCTCACCATAGCTTCTATCTCGGTATAAAAACATGAATTGCCCAAAAGTTGGTTTTGGGTGTGCCTGCCTGATGTCATTGATGACATCAAAATCAAGTTCGGATTGGAATAAACCTCGGTAGGCTGCTTGCCGAAATTTTGAATCTTTGCTAAAACTTTTTTTAATCCCTAATCATTTTCAAATGAATATTCAATCCTTTGTTTACAAAGACAACGCTATCGAATGGCAATTAGAGCCTATAACTTTTAAACCATTGACGTTATTAGTTGGTGCATCAGGTGTTGGAAAAACACGAATATTGCAAGCCATTCTTAACTTAAAAAAAATTGTGAAAGGAGCTTCTTTAAATGGGATAGAATGGAATATCAAATTTTCAACCCGTTTAGGCCATTTTTATGAATGGCAAGGCTGTTTTGAAAATAAAGGTTTTTTTCCAGAACCCGCCGATGACTCTTTTTTTGATAACATCGATTTACCTAAAATTAAGACTGAAAAACTGGTTATTAATGAACAAGCCATCATTGAAAGAAATGCAGAGGGTATTTGCTTTAATGGTGTAAAAACGGTCAAATTACCCCAAACCAAAAGCGTTATTTATTTGTTAAAAGAAGAAGAGCAAATTAAAACGGTGTTTGATGAATTACAGAAAATTATCGAAGAAGATAATAGCAGAGATAATGCTGAAACGTTTGCGGTCACATTGAATGGTGAACTGGCGGATCGGTTAAAAAAATATCCTACCCTAGATTCCATTAGAAACAGCTTTGAGAGCCTGAAGGTAAAACTTTATTTGTCTTACCAGAATGAAAAGGAAGTCTTTGAGAAAATCAAAAATGCTTTTCTTGATATTTTTCCTTATGTCAAAAATATCAAAATGGAACCCGTTGAGTTCAATGATAAAAGCTTACCGCCCCGGTTTAGGGAAGCTCTATTTTTTCAAATCAAGGAAAAAGGGGTTAATCACTGGATTGATGAGAGAAAGATTTCCTCGGGTATGTATCGCGCTTTGATGCTTATATCAGAACTTTACTTGTGTGCTGATGGAACGCTTATCTTAATTGATGAGTTTGAAAATAGTTTGGGAATTAATTGCATTGAGGAAGTGACAAGAAGCATTGTTTCGCATCAACGAAATTTGCAATTCATTATTACCAGCCACCATCCCTATATCATCAATCACATCAACTTTGCAAATTGGAAATTAATCACCCGAAAAGCTGGCATTGTAAAAGGCGCTGATGCAACAACATTTAATCTTGGCAAGTCCAAACATCAAGCTTTTACGCAACTCATTAATCTTGATGAATATGTTGAAGGTGTTTCAGAATGAATTGGTATTTTTTAGTTGAAGGAAAAACCGAACGAAGAATTTATCCGCAATGGATTTCATATCTGATGCCTCATTTATCAAGAATCAATAGCCCAGGTGATGCACAGAACAATAATTATTATCTAATTAGTGGAGGCGGTTTCCCGAGTTTATTAGATAATCATTTAGCAGATTCTATTGCTGATATTAATGCTTGTGGTAATTATGACGGGTTAATTCTAGCACTTGATGCTGACTTTTTATCTATCTCGGAGAGAATGAAAGAAGTTTATGATTTTATAACAGATAAAAACTTAACCCTTCATAATTGTACGCTTGAAATTATTGTCCAAAATAGATGTATTGAAACTTGGTTTTTAGGAAACCAGAAGGTTTATTCTCGAAATCCAACAGCGAAAGAGTTGATTGATTTTATTCATTTTTATAATGTGAGTGACTGTGATCCTGAATTAATGGATAAGCCCTCAACTTTTGAGGGAACGCTTTCCGATTATCATTATGAATATCTAAAACAAATGCTCTTATTTAAAAATATTAGATATTCTAAAACTAAACCTTATGAAGTTGGAAAAGCCTACTATATAGAAGAATTAAAAAAGAGGCTTGAAAAA
>JAYQWI020000869.1:0-6468 GCA_035871815.2 Candidatus Parabeggiatoa communis | reverse complement strand
AAATTTTGCACTCCAATTGCGCCACGGCAATATAAATTTTGCACTAAAATCAAATTTGTACTTCATTCAATCGGGAAACGCTATAAATAGTAAAAAAATTAAGGGGTAATTCATAATTTGAAAACACGTCATTTTATGAATTATCCATAACACTGTACCCATTTGTTTTGATTTTGTATTAAACTAATCAAATCATTTGAGTAAAGCAGTTTATTCAGGAACCCAATTCGGGCTTTGAACTTGATTTCAATTCGCTGGTGTTGCTCAGTGATATCAGTTTGCTTAGCGTTGCTCGTTATAACCCTGACACCTATAGCGTACAGATTCCTTTATTGGATACGCCCGATGCCATTGGCCAACAAGCTGCTTTGCGATGGGTGCCCGCGCCTGGGCCGGTGTTGTTTGAATTGATAATAGAGAGATAATAAGATTTGGCGTTTTTTTATAAAACCAATCTCACGCTAAGACGCTAAGAACCGAAGATTGCCTAAGCTAATAATACTTAGCACCTTTGCGCCTTTGCGTCTTTGCGTGATAATATGTTTTATAAATTAATATGATTTTTCTGAAAATCGATCAACTTTTATAACTCATAACCGACTATGTTTCGACAAATTAATTTATCTGTGAGTGAAGAAAATCCTACCGAAGCGCCTGAAGAAATCCAGCGCATGGGTACGGAAGCCGTTCAGATTCTTTGGCAAACTTCACAATACTTGGCTCAAAAAGAAATTGAGGCCATTAGAAAACGCTATCAACAATTTGAATCCGACGTTTTGAAGCAACGTCAAGAAGCCTTGGATAAAGTGGAGCAGGTTAATCGGAAAATTGCTGCCGCTAATGCTCATATTGAAAATTTAACCCGAGAAAACAAGTCGTTACAGGTTGACCTTAATCGCAATAGGGGCGATTTAAAAAATGCTCAACATGAAAAATCTCTTCTAACCGAAAAACTGGCCGAACAAGAACACGAAATCAAATCCTTGACTCAGGAAGTGGGGCGGGCCCGTGAACAAGCTGATGGTTTAAAGAAGCGTTTGTATGAAGTCAATCATCAAGCGGAGCAAGATCGTTTGATGCTCAGGGAAACCCGTGAAGAAGCGGTGGTGAACTTACGCACTCGTGAACGTTTAGATAAAGATCTCAAAACCGCTATACAGGAATCGAAAGACATTTGGGAACAACTCAAAATGGAACAAAGGAAGGCGGCTGTCGCGGAATCCTTGGTTCAAGAATTGAGAGAGGCCGGTAAAAAATATGAAGCGAATATCAAGCTGTTAAAACAAGAGAAACACGAAATGAAGGAGAGTTTGGGAGGTGAAATCAAAGTACGAATCGAAATGGAAAAGAAAGTTGCTGCTTTAACAGCGCGTGCCGATTCTCAAGAGTGGGGGTATAAGGAAACGATAATAAAACTGGAAAAAGAATTAGAAGTGACAAAAAATGAATCGGGGGCGCTTAGAAACCGCATGATTAAGGCAGAAGGCGCACTTGAACGTGAGAAGAAGGCGCTTGAACGTTTGGAAACTAAACTCATTGCCGCAACTGGGGCTAAAATGTGATTCTTCAGTAATTAGAGACGCACGGCCGTGCGTCTCTACAATTTAGCGTAGCACACCGAAGGTTCGGATTTTTCAAAGGGGCAACCACAAGGGTTGCCCCTACAGCCCGTAGGGCGCAAGACAGAAGGTTGCCCAATACCAATAATCTGAACGTCAGAAACTTTATGACGATGCTAAGTCTAATTGTACCTTAAAATGGCAATTATTTTATTTTTTATCTTATTAATCAATAATTTAATTCAGGTTTTTGGTTGCCCACCACTCATATCACTTTGCCGCGAACGTCCAAATAGTTTGTCGGGCTTCTGCAATGTCGCGCCGTCAACCACATAAAACCCTTCAACAGCCCTCACCGTTTTGGGGAGCGTATAACAACGATAACTGTTTAAGCCCTCAATATGACGATCATATTCCTGAATAGCCAGTTGAGAAACAAAACATGCCATCGCTTCTTGCTTGCGTTTGAAAAAACGGGTGATATCTAATAGCACATTTGGATGCAAAGGCGCACCGATTTCATACATAGCCAAGCTAACGCTTTCACCACAACGGCGCACCGCTTCTACGGCAATCATGGCTAATGTGTAATGATCGGGATGAATTTCCATGACGGATGGTGCATAAACTTGGGTAATTTGTTTGTCTTGAATATAATCAAATAATTGCTGAATCAGGGCTTCGCTGCATTCCAAAGTCCGATCTGTGATGCCTAAAAAATCAGGATTACCGTAACCTAATATTTGGGCTGCATGATAGCTTTCTTGTTGGCGAGTTTTGATATAATTTGACAGACTCTCTTGATCAGGGTGTGTCGTTGCCGCACTACCATCGGTAGCAATAATCACGGAAACGGAATTTTCCTGTGCCAAATGCTGCATGATGGCACCGCCACAGCCAAAGACTTCATCATCGGGATGCGGGGCTAAGACTAAAACATGACCCGTGGGTAAGAGGGTGGTAGCAGTATAAGGGATAAATAATGATTCCATTTTCAATCCTATAGGGTAGTTTCCGTTCAATTAATTTCAAAAAGTGGGGTAGAGACGCACGGCCGTGCGTCTCTACGGGTAAAACTTAGTCGTTTTCCGAACTGGGATTGGGGGAACTTGTCGTTTTTTCGTAGACTTGTATAGCAGGTTCAACTAATTCAAATCCATTTTTGAAACGTTGCCCTATCTTTCCAGTAATAGAAGCTACCCATAAAGGCCAATCCTCATTGGCCTGAAGTAGTTTATTCCACACTCTTGGGCGTACATTCATATGGACTATTTGTCCCTCGGCATTGATACAAATATGTTTCCATCCACGTTTGCTCGTTTCTACCCAGTTTGGTAGTGCCGTAATTTTGATATTCACCTCAAGCTTTCCCCGTGTCTTAGGCATCGTTATGGTCGATTTTTTGGGGGGAGCGGCTCTTGGCGGGTTGACTATGATATGAGGGTTGATAAATGCCTGCTTTTTCTTGAGCCCAAACGTGAACTTTGAAGGTGTTTCTTGAGGAACAGTGGGATCAAAAATGCCGATTTTAGGTTGAACCGCTGTTTTTTTTCTTAAGCCGAATCTGTTAGGGCCTTTTTCGGTAGTGTTTTGAGATTGACTGTCTTGTCGCTTTTTTTTCAAGCCGAGTGAGAGTTTAGGTCGTTTTCCAGTGTTCATAACTGAGGTTCCCTTTAATTCAAGCAAGTTTAAGATTGACTCTTGGAAACAGGCACGGTTTCAAAAGTCAGGGTTGTTAGGCTGCCAAATAGATAACTGGGAGGCGCGCCGACACCGCCTACGGAACCTGGATTACAGATAACCGTTTCGCTTCCCTTGATATTGATGAGGCGTTCAATGGACACATGATGAGTATGTCCACAACACACCAGATCATAGTCGCCTGTGACTGCCATGCCATGAGCGTAATGGGGATAGTGAACTAAGAATATGCGTCGTCCATTTAAGATCAATGTGGCATCTTGTCCATAATAATGAATGAGATTGTTAGGCGCATGGGAGAACTTTGACAAGCTGTAAAGATCGCCTGTGTTATTGCCGTGAATGGCGTGTACTGGTAAACCATACGGTTGTAATTTTTTCAAGGTACTGGGTGCCACAATGTCGCCGCAATGCAAAATCGCTTCGGCACCACGTTGTTTGGCATCCGCCACTGCGCCGCAAAGCAAGGCAATATTATCGTGACTGTCTGATAAGATAGCAATTTTCATATTATTTTTTATCCCACCAGATTTCTAAACCTTGTGTGTTGAGTTCAACATCGGTTGCCAGTAATTCCCGACATTTTTCAGGGGGGATAGTACAGCCAAGTTGTTGTAATTGTTCTAAAAAATGAGTCATAATGTGGTCAGACAATAAGGTATGGCGCTCAGGACTGCCCCTGTCGGCTATCCATTTGATTAAACTGACTTGTTTATCTATAGCCTCATGCAGTTGTTCAGCCAGTCTAGCGATATCGGTGATTTCCCCATAATGCGTGAGATACATTTTTTCGGGCTGATAAGACAATAAACGATTTATAGAATCGTGCATAGCCTGTGGATCAAATTGTACAGGGGTAGTGGCCGCAAAAATAAACGCGCCTTGAGGCGTGTCAAAGTCTCGGTAAGAAATGCCAAAAGTATCTCCCGTAAAAAAACTTTTACTGCGTTCATCATAGATACAAAAATGATGCCTAGCATGTCCGGGGGTATCTAAAAATTGAAGTGAACGACCTTGAAAATCAATGACTTGTCCGTCTTTCGCTTGAATCACTCGCTCTGCTGAAACGGGTACAATGTCGCCATAATGGGCTTGAAAAGTGTCTTCACCATAAACGGCTGTCGCGCTGGCAATCAATTTAGTCGGGTTAATCATATGCCGTGCGCCGAGTGGATGAGCGATGAGGCGGGCATTAGGCAAGGCCTGCATCAGCTTACCGGCCCCGCCGGCATGATCTAAATGAACATGTGTCACAATGACATAATCAACATTTTCAATGGGAATATTTTTTGTGTTTAGCGCATCGAGTAAGCGTGGCACAGAATAGCTTGTGCCCGTATCAATATAGATCGCGTGCTGATTTTCAACCAGTAAATGACTGGCGGCGAAAGCGGGACGCATAAAACCGGTGTCTAGGGTAGTAATGCCAAAATCGTGATCTTGTAGTAAGGCATTGTTATTCATAATGATTTAGAACGATTTGATATTGAATGGAACGATTGAAGCTTTAAGAGTGAGTATATTAAGTGATAGTCATTTTAATATAATCTTTCAACATGATAATCAAGTTTTAGAGGATTAGTCCAAAATATGGCCTGTGGATCAATTCCCAGCATAAATGGTGGGTTTAGCTTCGCGCAGTATCCGCATAGCGAATACCCACCCTATTATTGATAACCGATAACTGATAACTGATAACTGATAACTGATAACTGAACAATGCAAATTGGCCCTTATCTCCTCAAAAATAATCTCGTTTTAGCGCCCATGGCGGGTGTGACGGATCGCCCCTTTCGACAATTGTGCAAAAATAAAGGGGCCGGCATGGCAGTGTCTGAAATGATTTCGTCAAATTCCCTGCTTTGGGGTAGTGAGAAAACAAAACGTCGCGCTAATCACGAAGGTGAAACGGAACCACGCTGTGTACAAATTGCGGGTGCCGATCCGCACTTATTAGCGAAAGCCGCACAACAGAATGTCGAAAATGGCGCACAAATCATTGATATCAATATGGGATGCCCGGCTAAAAAGGTGTGTAATGTGATGGCCGGATCAGCTTTATTGAAGGATGAATCCTTAGTGGGCAAAATCCTTGAAACGCTTGTAAAAGCGGTTGATGTGCCAATTACCTTAAAAATCCGCACCGGTTGGGATACCGCACATCGTAATGGGCTGCGTATTGCCCAAATCGCCGAACAGGCTGGGGTACAAGCCTTGGCAGTACATGGGCGAACCCGTGCTTGTGGCTTTAGCGGTGAAGCAGAATATGACACCATTGCCGAAATTAAAGCGTTGATTAAAATACCGGTTATTGCTAATGGTGATATTCGTACCCCTGAAAAAGCGGAGTATGTGTTAGATTATACCAAGGCTGATGCTGTCATGATAGGGCGTGCGGCTTTAGGGTGTCCGTGGTTATTTCATGAAATCGATCACTATTTAAAGACAGGTGAAAAATGGCCTAAGCCTTCTGTCACTGAAATCCGCGACATTTTATTGCAACACTTAGACAATCTCTATCAATTCTATGGTGAATATACAGGTGTTCGGATGGCACGCAAACATTTATCGTGGTATAGCAAGGGCCAACCCCACGGTGCCGCGTTTCGTCAGATAGTCAATCGTGTAGGCAATTCGGTTGAACAAATTAATTTAACACAAGCTTTTTTTGAAAAAGCGGTATAACGACAAGGATAATTAATGTCGGCAACAGCGCATTTGATATGTAGGTTGGCTTAGTGAATCGTAACCCAACATTTTAAAATGTAAAAACAATGACAATCAAATTATTTATATTAGCGGTGTTATTTGTTATCAGTGGCGGAGTGGCCTTTTCAGAGTATTTCAAAAACCATAAGTTCATTTCTTTTCTGGCAACGGCTATTGCCATTATTGCTACTTTTTATTTGTTTCAAGACATATATGATGATCTCAAGCAACCAACATCATCGACTCAACCACCGAGAGTTTCAGAAGTCACTCCGCCTGGAGGTGACTCTTCTTCGCTAGAGAAAGTAGACAGACGACTACCTACAAAAATGGCAAAAGGAGATTTTGCGGCTTATCTTCAGCCTAAACAAGACCTATTTGAAACGACTGCGGCTTTCCAAGTACGGCGACATCAATTGTTACAACAGTTTAATGATGAAGTCAAACAACGTAACTTGGATTATCAGGCTGGCATCTTGCATTTAACTGATTACAATGC
>JAYQWI020000868.1:0-4806 GCA_035871815.2 Candidatus Parabeggiatoa communis | reverse complement strand
CACTGCGTCCAATTTGTTTATAATGTTCAAAATCAAGGAAATACATCAGTTTAAATAATTTAACTTTGCCACACTTTTGTGTATTTTGAGCAAAATAAACCATGACATTAATCAGTTTTTCACGCTGATGATTGATTAAACAGTGATTGTTGTGTTCAAGCATCTTATTCATTTCAAAGTTTAATTGACTTTAACGTTTACTTGCCAAAGGGAATACCAATACCTTTTTTTCACTCTAATTTCTAAGATAATTCTTTGGTATGAACAAGATATTGGATTCATAATAACAAATTTAAACGCTGACTCAAGGGTTCAAAAAACATCGCATTTTGGGAGAACGACAGATAGAATATCACATAAATCAATTCATTATATTTTTATGGCCCTTGAAAAATGGTTGAATATTCAATTAAATTTAAATCGTTAGGTAGGCTCGCAGTCGGCCCTTTCCTCAAATATTACCCATAAACCCAATCGCCCGCTTGCCCACCATTCCTCAAAGGATATTCATAAGCAATTTATTATCAGCGCGAATCATGAGAATCAGTCAAATCTGTGTTCTATCTTTTTTTCGATTATGATAGAACGCTGATTATGGCCTGATTGAGCTGATGTCACGCAAAAGTTTTTGCGTGATATTAATTTGTGGCAGAGTGCGGAAATAATATCAAGATACCGTATAATTAAACAATACACCTCCAAATCCGTTATAACCAAGAGATAAATTTCATGTTACGCAGAGAATTGCTTTTATTGAAACAAATGTTTTTCATGAAGAAGATTATTAAGGATTGTCTTGTACGAAAAATTGATCCTGCGAAAATTGAAGAAGCATTTGAATTGGAATATGAAGAATTTTATATGAAAAAAAGAAAAAACAGCAATGGCTCTGTGCGAAATTCCTATTTTAGGGAGTATGAGTGGAATCCTTTTATTGCTAAAATGTTGAAAGACGATGAATTGTGGTTTTATAGATTACCTGCTGAATTTTGGCAAACTTTGCAAGGACACCAAGGGTATGTGTTAATTAGAAATGGAAAAATCGTTGTTCAGGTTATAACTAAACAGAATTGAGACACACACTTCTCTACTCGAACCCGATGCCAATGATGACGGGTATGACGAAGTGGGCATCGTGTATGAAACGGGAGAAAAGCAGATAATTTATCAGATACCAGCGCAAGATTAGTACAACGGGTCAGGGGAGTGAGCGGATTGACTCAAGTCAGCCAATAAAATAATCCGTTTATTTCGCTTGATCACTATTCTTAGCGTCTTAGCGTCTTAGCGTGAGTTAAAAAATAAACGCAAAAGACGCAAAAGGCGCAAAAGACGCTATTGAATATTATCCAATTTAATACCCCATTTTCGCCTCTTCCGCTTTTTGATTGATGGCATTATCTAAAAAACTTAAAGGCTGATTTCAAATGTGTTCATGTTGACATTTTTTGAATGAGGGTTGTAAATAAGCGATCACAATGTGGTGCGACTTCTCGCACTTTATCAACTTCTAACAAAGCTAACAATTTAGAAGCATGTTGGATTTTGTGATATTCGCCTTTTTTGGTATTGCGAGTCGCTGCTTTTAAGCAAGGTTCAAGCCGTTTTTTATCAATTTTTTCGACTTCTTGATTTTTGGGAATGGCATTTTCTTTAAACCCTGAACCATAGAACTTTTTGAGTGCTTCAATATCAGCAATTAACCAAGCCTCCATCGTTTGCACCATTAACTGGCAGTGATCATCATCAATATTTGGCAAATCCCAATCGTCTCGAAATTTCAAATGTTGACAAGGTGTCGTATTAATGGGCGCTTCGGCATCAACTAGCAAAACATTAAAAGCATTCGGATTGGCTTTTAAAGCATTTTTGAAGTCCCTAAAAGCGTTGTTACGAGAACCGCAAACTGTGATCTTCCATTTAATTTTTTTCTGTCGGGCCATTTTAACTAAGCTGTCTAAAAAATGGCTAAATCCTTGGTGTATTAAAGCTTTGGTATTTCTACCATCACCTCCCCCTTCAAGAAAAATGTGAATCTCTTTTACCATGGTTTGCCACCTATATGACCCATACGCCAAAGATCCCCAATCGTATAATTTTCTAGCCAGTCTTTGAGTGGTTCTGCTTCAAGACGATGCAAATGACTCCCCTCATCATCACGCTCACAGATGATGACGGATTCTGGGGGTAGGGTTGAAATTAAAGCATCGGAATGCGTCGTGACAATCAATTGTGTTCTTTGCGATGCCTCAATGAGCATGTCAGCAATGAGGGGCAAAATGTCAGGATGAAGCCCAATTTCAGGTTCTTCAATGCACAACAATGGGGGGGGCGTTGGATCGAGGAGTAAGGCCATTAAAAAGAGATAATGCAAGGTGCCATCGGATAGACGGGTGGCGGCAATGGGTTGCGTGAGTCCTTGTTCACGGATAAATATCTGTACGGTTCCCCCCATAATTTTGATACTCAATTCGGAAGCTTCCCGATAAAACTTTTGGAATTGTTCAATCACAGGTTGATTACCGAGTTGAAATTGTAGCTCATTTAAAAACAGTCCAAGATTACTGCCATCTTCTAGGAGAGGCGATTCTGGTAAGTCGGTTCTTTGAAGATGTCGAGGTTCTAAATCACGGCCGATATGCCAATTACGATATAACTCAATCGCCGCAAATTGCTTGCCCAGATATAAGATTTCTGGATATTTATCCGGTTCTTTTCGCTGAGAAAATATGGATTGATTGGGATAGTCTGGTTCAAAATGGTGATCTTTTTCTTCACCCGTCGCCCGGATATGGGCACCCTGATGATCGTGATAATGGTAGCATTCATGATCATCATTTGGGCACTTTACCAGCTCATCAATTAACAAAAATTTTTGGTTAGCTTGGGTAAAAGAGAGACGATAAAGCAAAGATTGAGAATCAGAATCAAAATTATCCTGATAATCTAAAATGGCTTCAAATCTCGTTATAGGTGTCTCTTTTTGTCCTTTCCAAAGAAATTCACTTACGCCACCCCCTTTACGAATGGGGATCATGATATCAGTTGGCGTCGCCTTCAAAATGCTAAATGCTTCAATCAGGTTAGATTTACCTGAACCATTTGGGCCAATAAATACATTGAGCGGTTGCAATTCGATTTCTTCTCCTTGATTACCATAAGAGAGAAAATTTTGTAGTTTTAGCTTTTGGATCAGTCTGTTGCTGGCCATAGTATTTTCCGAGAGTGTGAGCTTTTTTCACGTTCCAAGGTAATTCTTTGGAAGAGATGAATCATACATAGAATAGAGTTTATAGCAATTTAACGCAATTGATTGATTTATATAACATTCTCATTTTGAGCAAATCAGAAAATCAAGCACTTAAATTAAATCGGTATAATGTCTGACATATAATAACAGATTTAAACTCTGAATCAAGGGGTTAAAAATGCGTGAGATAATGTCTGCTGGGAACGCTATCGGCCTTTTCTTCAAATTTTACCCCTAAAGCGAATTAATTAGGGAAATTTGTGTTTTATCTCTTTTTCGATTTTGATAGAACGCTGATTGATTTGTGGCACAGTGCGGAAAAATGTGGGAGGAAATGGAGTATGTGGGAGGGAAGGTCTAACTTGATGATCACGTTTTATCTAAAGTCAAACAATCACTTCAATGCAATTGTCCATAAAAAAGGATTAAAACCATAACGACAAGGATTTATTATAAGAAGGGATTAAAACCGATAATTAAAGTTGACTATAACGACAAGGATTGTTTATAAGAAAGGATTAAAACCGATAACGACAAGGATTGTTTATAAGAAGGGATTAAAACCTATAATTTCAATGTGATTATACAATAGAGGCGGATTTAAACAGGGCCCACGATCTAATCCTTTATTATAAACAATCCTTGTAGTTATGGTTTTGATTCTCATGATTGAAATTCAAAAATCAGCGCGAATCAGGCCATAATCAGTCAAATCTGTGTTCTATCTTTTATTTTGAAATCATAAAAATCATCGCCCTCCTAAAGTCCATAAAAAAGCCCTAAGTTGTTTGACTTAGGGCTTGAAATTAATTGAATTAATTGAATAAAAATCAAGTATTCTGATCCCTTGATTTTGATGAAATGGTGGGCAACGATAAATCGTGTTACCCACCCTACCGGGCTTGTCCTCAACGTTCCTTTGTCCTCAAACCATATTCTTTCAGTCTCCAGAGCAAGTCACCATTGGGGCCATATCCATAAAACTCAAAATAAGCCCATATGTTTTGAGTTTCAGTTAAAGATTGATACTCCAGTGAAGGTATGTGAATGTCTAAGTTTGGTGATACGATAGCCTTCTTATCCACAGAACAAGAAGAAGTATTATTTGATAGCACTTCTATCGTTTGTATTTCAATGTCCAAGCGGTTTGAATCATCTGGAAAGTTAATGTTGGAACGATCCCAACCAAAATCTGAAATGGGATACTCAAGGGGCAACACGCCAGATTTTAATAACCCAGCATCATCATCAAGTTGTATGTCAAAATACAGAGGTCTATTCCCATTTACCGGAGCCCCGCTTATCCCTGAACTGATACCACTGAATGTAACAAGAAACCAAACATTCTGGCTAACGCTCACAGAGCCTGTATCAGCTGTCAGCACATAGTCTTCCCCAATGGTTACCATAAGGTTTGAAGCAACAAAACTGCTATCATCTACCTTATATGAACCAACAACGGATTCGCCGATAGAAAATTCTTCTACTAATGTAGAATCTATCTGGTTTACAACGCCGGTAAACTGAAATTCAAGCATTGCAGCATGAGAACTGAT
>JAYQWI020000867.1:0-4824 GCA_035871815.2 Candidatus Parabeggiatoa communis | reverse complement strand
TGCATAACATGCAAATGCTAGAATCGGAATTCATTTGCATCAATTCCAAATCCACGCGCGGATCTTCATTACACGCATTGTATATAATATATTTAGTGGATAAACGATTATAGAATGTTTTTTTCAAATCAATCATTATGTTACCTGTGGTTGAACGATATAAATCATTATTTTTGATGGTTATTTTTACAATTTAACCTATGAATAATGGCCTTTATTAATAGGCTAGAAGAGCCTTGATTCTCATTATTGTTCTAACAAGGCTCTTACCAGCTATCAGTTTGTCAAAAGTACTTAAAATAAGGGATTGTTTCCATTGTAGAGACGCGATGCTTCGCGTCTCTGGCTCTGGGTAGCCTCGAAACAGAAACGCGATGCCTCGCGTCTCAACGAAAGCTGATAGGTGGTAAGTAACAAGGCTATCGTTAGTTTAGCCTTTTAATTTTAAGTGTTTTTTACAAGTTAAACCTCGCTTATCTTCAGTTGAAAGAAAAAAACAGAAAGTGTGCCAAAGTATAAAACTTTTTTAGACAATTAGAACAGAATTTTTTATGAATTATTCTTTGATTTCCCTTAAAGGAAGCACGGCATTTCTTATACCAAGCGATACAAAAATCATAATGATCAAAAGCGAAGTCATAATATTAAAATGTAAAAAGAATGCACTACTAAGACTGCTTATACCGGGTGCCAGTGTCAATGCTAAACTCTTTTGCAGATTGGCTTCCAATCTTTTGGAAAGGTCAAAAAGCTGAACTAAATGAGAGAGACTGCCATCCATTAAAACGATTTCAGCCGTATCGGTCGCAATCGAAGTTGCACCTTGTAAAGAAATCGAGACATTCGCTTTTTTCATGGCAATCGTATCATTAATCCCATCGCCTATGAAACAAACCGATTTTCCCTCTTTTTGTAATTGTTCAACGATCTCTGCTTTGTGTTGTGGAAGAACCTCATAAAAATAACTATCCATACCCAAATCTTCAGCTAATTTTTGCGTCGGTTGCTGATGATCACCGGAAACAATCGCCATAAATTTGATCCCCTGTTGCCTCAATCCAGTCATAATGGGTTTGATTTCGGTTCTGACTGAAGTCTGAAGTTCAATCACCCCAACAGCTTGATGATTGACGGCAACCACCACGATAGAATAACCGTTTTTTTGAGACTGTTCAATAGCCGTTTTGAGCGTTTCAGAAAAAACGATCTTTTCTTGACTCAGAAAACGAACACTGCCCACTCGAATCACTTTGTCATCAAGATTAACCGTTATGCCATAACCCAGTTGATATTTGGAATCCTCTATTTTGGGTAAAGTGATACCCGCGTCTTTCGCTTTCTTAAGAATCGCTTTAGCAATCGGATGGGTTAATTTGCACTCTGCGGCTGCGGCATAAGTTAAAATCTCTTCTTCTTGATAATTGTTACACACTATAATTTGCCTAATATCTGGCTCTTCATGGGTTAAAGTGCCCGTTTTATCAAAAAGTATAGTATCTACCTTGCTTAATTCTTCAAGAACGCGCCCATCTTTAATCAAAATACCCTTATGAGAAGCCAAACTGATGTGGCTAAGCGTCCCAAGTGGCGCTAAAACTCTAATACGATTTCCAATATGACTATACATGAAAACAACCGTATTCGTTGGGCCTAATATCGGCAATAAAAATCCTGACAGGACGAGCATGGGAAAAGTCGCTTTATTTGCCCATTGTTCGCCTTTTAACTGAATTTGGGATTTAAAATCAGCCGAATCAATTAAAATCTGGCCAATTTGAGCAATGGTTGTGTCTTGCCCCGCTTTTTCAACTTTAACATAAATTTTACCCGTCACTAAAAACGTAGAGGCAAATACCTGAGTCCCGACTTCTTTTTCTACCGGTTGCGATTCGCCCGTTAAAGCATGTTGGTCAATCGTTGCCATGCCTTCTATGATAAGACCATCTACCGGCACTCTCTCACCCGTTTGTACGACAATAATATCATTGACTTTTATTTTTTCTAGGGGGACTTCAATTTCAACATTATCTTTCAACATCCATACGCTGTGCGATTGTTGATTAAACACATTAATGAGCCTATTTTCAGAGTCATTTTTGAGCTTTTTCACCATGTATTGACCATGATGATATAATAATGTTGTAGAGGCAGCTACAAAATATTGATTAATACCGAGCGTGATCATATCAGCCGTAAAAAAGAAAACATCCACATCAACTTTTCGTTGCTTAATCAATGTTTTTTCGACTTGTCGCATATAGGGCAGAGTAGTATAGAGGTAAAAACAAAAACTCAAAAGTACTAAATTGGGATAAAAAATAGGCGCTAAAACAGGATGAACAAATTGTCTTAAGGCCCCAAGTCCCATAGAAACCACACTGAATTTAAGATAATGTTGGTGTTGTTTCTCAACGTTATTGACTACGATTTCCTTTGATTGTTTTTTGAGTGCTTTGGGTTTTATCTGTTTAAGACTTGTTGATTTTTTCTTGTGGTTATATTTTTCAGAAATTCTGATTCCTATATAACTGGTCAATAAAATACCGATTTCTAAGATCATTTTTCTCTGTTCTTTTAGTTTAATTCAAATCGTTATAGGGTTATTTTGTAGTCCCTACATTTGATGTAGAGACGCGATGCTTCGCGTCTCTGGCTCGGAGATGCTAAGCATATAAAGACGCGAAGTCTATAGAGACGCGAAGCATATAGAGACGCGAAGCATCGCGTCTCTACAAGAATCCCTTATCCCTAGCCCATTTTTTGCAAAACGTCTTGGACGATGGCACCCAACTCTGCGACCACATCTATTATGAAGGGCTTGCCATCACGGCTTTCCGTCAACCAAGGATCCATGATGACAGAACGCATTACCGCGATGGAGTCGGCATCCCATGATGTATTTGTTGGATCGTCGATCTTCATCAGACGGCCTGCGTAATCGTTGAAAAACTTTTCCCCATAGCCGGATAACGAAAAAGCGGTGGTGCTGGTGACGAAGCTGTAATCGTGAATATTGTCGTGCAGCTTGACACCACATCGGTCGTAGATCGCTTTATTAAAGTCGTTCGCTTTATCGAGGCTGGTGTTCCAGTTGCCTTCCTTGTCCCTGAAATTGAAGGCAAAGCAGATGATATTGAGATCGGCACCATTCTCTTTCAAGAGTGTCATTGCCTTCGGATCGCGGATTAATTCGTTGTAACCCTTTCCGTGTAATGCTTTGAGGGCAGTCTGCAGTTTTTCTTCACTCAGCGAGTGGTTTCCGGTATGAGGTACGGGCACGACGTAAAAATCCTTGTACTTCCAATTCAGGCCCAGCAATGCGAGATGGAACATTTTGCAATTGAACAAGGTTCTCCCCAATAGGGTGCCATAACCGCTCTGATCAGTCGGAATCACCGCCTGGCTTAAATAGACACCTGCTGCCGCTGCACCGGGCTTGTTGTAGATTTCATCAGCCAAGTCATCGTTATAGGTATATGTTGTTAGGTTACGTTTTTGGACGATTTCAGCAAAAGTTTCTTCATCAGTAATCCAACCTTGCTCAAAGGCTTGTTTAAAACACGCCTTAGGGGATTTGCAAACTTCCAAACCCTCAGTTCTCAGGGCTTCTTGAATTGATTTCCAAGCTAACTCATAAGACAGTTCATAGCGTTTGATTGCGGCATCACGTACCGTTGGTGTTTTATCTTCTTTCAGAATGGACTTCAAATTTTCCATCGCTTTGATAAAACGGCTCAATTTAGGTTTGCTGTTCATAACCGTTTACCTTATGGTCCGATTTCTTGTTTTAATAAGTCATTTGCTTTTTCTAGTTCGACTAAATCAATGCTATAAAGCGTGGGAAATTCATCTAGCCAATCTCTAAAAGCCACTATTTCTTTTTCAGTTAATTTGCCATGATGTTCTATGGCTAAATCAATATCTGATTGTTGATAAGCAGTACCTTTTACCCAAGAACCAAACCATATCAGATTGGCCTTATCAGCAAAACGATGGTAAAACTCTTGTGCAATGCTATTAACAATGGCTTGAACGCGTTCTAAAATCATGTCATATTCTCGATGGATCGTGCTGCAATGTGCGTGCGGATATTCAATACCCTGTTATTCTCTGCGAGAATAAATTCATTCCCATATGATGGCTTCAAAAGAACAACTGTCCCACTTTGATTTGGGTTTGAACCAAGCGATTTTTCGAGTGACGTTTCGCTTCCTTCCAGTTGTGGTGCAGATGAGAACATAGCAAATTACAAATCTCGCTATGTTCTATTTTTTGATATACCGGTTAAATTTTCATAGCTCAAACAAAAATTTCCAATTTAAAAAATAAAACCGGCATCAGGCAGGCTGATTATAGATGTACTTCAAAAATTGTCAATCGCATTTTTTTAATTCACGCATTGGACATAAGCCCAAGATAGGTCGATCGTGGACACATTTAATAGCGGGTTTTATGAAACTAAGTCATTGATTTTTATATCGTTATAGTTCTTCATTTCAAGGGGTGACGGGGATGAAGAGACAAGTCTAATCTTAAAGCCTACCAATCCGGGGATGAAGTCAATCCATTGTACTATGATTGTATTCCTTCCCCCATTCAAGAAAATCAGTCTTTTCCATCGGTGCTGCGTATAAATAGCCTTGAGCGATATCGCAACCATGATCGCGTAAAAAATCACGTTGTTCAAGGGTTTCAACGCCTTGTGCAATGACGGTTAAACCCAACGCATGTGCCATGTCTATAGTCGCAACCGTTATCGTCGCATCCGCTGGCGATGACATGATGCCATGAATAAAAGACTTATCAATTTTTAAGCAATCAGCA
>JAYQWI020000866.1:0-7351 GCA_035871815.2 Candidatus Parabeggiatoa communis | reverse complement strand
AATTGGTAGCGAAAACGCCTGGTTATCCTGAGCTACACCCGCCCAAAGCGACAAAAACTAAGCGAAAAAGGGCGGAGCGTTTCATCAGAATAACGTTCGCATAACCGGCGTGGCTGAAAGCGGAAGCCACGTCCGTGTTGATGCGATGGTTAGCCCTCAATTTCGTTGCCTATTGCGCTAATAAACTCTGAAAAATCCGTTGCAATTATTGTACAACTGTCAATACCAGCAATCAAATCAATCATTACCATTTCATTTTTATTCGACCTACCCAATTTAAAGGCAATGCTTTCCATGCCACCATTGGATGCAAAGAAAAAGTAATCTGGATAATCAATGAAGGGTTCAACCGAATTGTTTTCAACCACATCATTTATTGGCCAAAGTTGCAACCACATTGGATCAAGTGCAAGGTCACCTTCACCTCCATTGTATGTTCGAAGCAAATTTACATATTCTTCTGGAAGCTGCTTTGAAGTGGAGACAACCAACTTTGAAATTTCATCTTCAGTTGCACCAGTATTAGGTTCCCAAGTTCCATTCATGATTTTTCCCGATCTTGTTGATAGAGGGCTAACTCTCAAGTTGAGCGGCATTTAACATGGACGTAAATTGCCCGCTCGAAGAACGCTTTGTTATCCATCGTTCCACCCGCCCGTAGCGACAGGGATTAAGTGCAGTAGGGCGGAGCGTTTCATCAGGATAACACCATTCTTGAGCCGCCGAAGGTCGGCCTCCAAGATAAAGTTAGCAAATTCCATTTCGTTATTTTTCAAAATCATCCATAGTTTGTGGACTAGGTATAAGCGATATGAAACGTGCTAAACTGAGTAATGTCATGAAAAGTCCAATTATTGCCTGACCAATTACAATTGAGTATGCTAAAACTGAAAGTGGTGAAATATTGGCAAAACCAAAACTCGTCATGACAACAAAGCTAGTATATATGGCTCCCAGCATACTTACGTTTGATTCGGCTACAACAAAATTAAACATATTGTTAAAGACTATATACTGTGTAGCAAACCAAAATATAATTTCAAAGTAGTTATGTAAAAGTAGGATTACTATTCGCCTATAACCACGAATAGCATATTCTTTTCCCGCTTTTTTTGCTCTAAATTCATCAAATAAAAGAACATTAGCCTGATAAATTACAATTTCAAACACCCGAAACATTGCAAATCCAGCAATCAATATTTTTATAGTATGTGAAGAAATAGACAAAACTAAGGGTATAGATATTATTGATACTAATAAATATGTTAGCACTAACATATCAACAAATCTATAATTTATAGTTTTTGGAAAATAAATTCTAATAAGGTAAGAAATTGATATTTTGCCAAGAAATCTGAATATCTTTTCCCAAAAATCAACAATGAATGTATCTTTGTTATTCACTAAATTTCTTCAAATTTTGTTGGAGCTAACACCATTCTTGAGCCGCCGTCAAGGTTGGTATCGAAGATATAGTTAGCAGGTACAGCAATGCGTAGCGAGCATACCTACTAACTACTTATTAATAAGGCAAATTTGCCCTCATATTCCTAGATATTATCCGACAAATCAGGCAAGTTTGCCCTCATATTAATATCCTGACATTTTGCCCGCATATTCCAGTGTATTGACCTTCAATTCAGGGCAGTTTGCCCTGTATAAAAAATTATCCTGTCAAAATGACCGGATATTTTATATTATCCGTCAAATCAGGCCCGTTGGTTCAAAATACCGTAACTTATTGAAATTTAACTCATATTACATAATAACCCTTTTAATTATTAGGATAATGGGCGAAGGTATTGTAAATATTTCATAATATGATGACAAGACTGTTAAAAAAATTACGATTTTGAATCGTAAATTTATTCTATATCTATGTCAAGTAAAAATTCTAAAAAAATTTTCTATAAATATCAGTAAAACTCAAAACGAGCGTGAACTGAAGGGAAGCTACGCTAAATGTTCATCTTTTCACGCAAAAGTTTTTGCGCGCAAAAACTGTATTTCACGCAAAAGTTGCGCGCAACTTTTGCGTGAAATGTGAAATATTCTCTGTTTTAATAATTCTCTGTTTTAAATTATTTACCATCTGTTCTGCTATCTAAATTTGTGATCATAAGTGACCACGACTTAGCTCACGATGATCTCACTAAGTTTATTACTTTGTTGTTATACAAGTATTGGTCGTTACGAAATAAATACTTATATAAACAGTTTCGTATTATCCCCGTGCGTGCGGCGTTAATAAAGTCGCATAGCGAAGTTATCTCGTTTCCCGGTTAGCAGTTCCGGTATTTTTAGTATTATATTAAAATAATATATTTTTTGTTTGTAATAAATAAAGTTGATTGAAAAACAAAATCAAAATATTCGATACATGCCTTACACAAAGCAACTCCGTTTACCCAAAAAAACGAAAAGGGATATCAAAGTATTTGTACACACTGATACCGAGAATGGATGTCTAGTGTGTATTTTGTGTTCACTTTTTATTTAACACAAAAGCGTACATTTTTAGCACTAATAACTCGTATTACCATTTCAAATTATTAGTTTTTTTATCACTATTACAAATCAACCCATTATTTTAACTCATTGAGTAAAAAATGACCTTTTTTATTTTAGCTTAAACCTCTCATTTTCAACGACGACGCACAATCATATTACTTGTGCGCTTATTATGACGAGTTTTAGCGCCTTTAGTCGGAAAACCCCAAGGTGTGACGGGGTGGCGACCGCCAGAAGTACGTCCTTCACCGCCCCCATGTGGATGATCAACCGGATTCATAGCAACACCACGAGTTGTGGGGCGTCGACCTCGCCATCTCGCTGCACCAGCTTTTCCCAAGGAAGTTACATTATGTTCTACATTGCCTACTTCACCGATAGTAGCGCGACAATCTGTGAGAACTTTGCGTATTTCCCCAGACCGTAAACGCAATGTCGCATACTGGCCTTCGCGTGCAATGAGTTGGGCGGAGGCACCAGCACTGCGGATCAATTGTGCCCCTTTTCCCGGTTTCAATTCCACACAGTGTACCACACTGCCCATAGGCATAACTCGCAGTGGCATACAATTCCCTAGCTTAATGGGAGCATGACTTCCTGACATGATCGCATCGCCGACATTCAACCCCTTTGGTGCAATTATGTAGCCTCTTTCTCCATCTGTGTAGAGTATTAGGGCAATTCGGGCACTACGATTAGGATCGTACTCAATTCGTTCAACTAAACCGGGGATCCCATCTTTATCACGCTTAAAATCAATAATTCGATAATGTTGTTTATGTCCTCCGCCTCTATGGCGAACCGTCATACGCCCCTGATTATTACGTCCCCCTTTTTTATTCTTTTTTTCCACCAGTGGTGCGTAAGGGGCACCTTTATGCAGTTGCTCTGTACTGAGACGCACCACAAAGCGACGCCCCGGCGATGTGGGTTTGGCTTTTTTTAGTGCCATTATTGTCCCCATTTAATAAATTTTAGATTAACTTAGATTTTGAGAGTTATAATAATTCAATCTTTATCCAAGACAAAAAATTTTACACTTACACACCATTTTTAAAGTTTTTGTGTACATTTGGTTTGGAATAACCCTAGCTTGGAAGACTTTTGCCTCATCAAAATCACTCTGCTCCCCTAAAGTTAATATCAAAACCTTCTTCTAATCCCACATATGCTTTTTTCCAATTAGCACGTTTACCAGGCCGTCGGCCAAAGTTTTTTCGCTTACCCTTAACACTGGTCACTTGTACATTCTCAACTTTGACGGCAAATAAATATTCAACGGCTTCTTTAATTTCAAGCTTAGTGGCATCCTGCACCACTTTAAATACAAACTGTCTATGGTTATCCGCCAATCTCAACGCTTTTTCAGAAATATGAGGCGCAATCAAGATTTGCATTAAACGAGCTGGGTTCATGCGAGTCTCTCTTCTATCTTCTTTAAGGCAGCAACAGTCATCAAAATTTTTTCAAATTTCACTAAGCAAACCGGATCCAAAACCCGGGCATCGCGTACTTCAACTTGATGTAGATTACGTGCAGCCAAATAAAGGTTCTCATCTTTTTCTTCAGTCACAATCAATACATTACTACTCAGATTGATTGCCTTTAATTGCGTGACTAAAGCGCTAGTTTTTGGAGCTTTAAGGGGAAACTGTTCTATGACTAATAAACGCGCAGAACGCACCAATTCTGATAAAATTGAGCGCAGAGCGCCTTGATACATTTTTTTATTTAATTTTTGCGAATAATTAGTAGGCTTAGCGGCAAAGGTAATACCCCCTCCACGCCACAAAGGGCTGGTAACGCTACCCGCACGCGCACGACCTGTACCTTTTTGACGCCAAGGCTTGCTACCACTCCCTTTGACTTGGGCACGATTCTTTTGCGCTCGCGTACCAGCACGCCCCCCCGCTAAGTAAGCAGTCACGACTTGATGAATTAAAGCTTCATTATATTTGGCAGCAAATACCCTCTCGGAAACGCTAAAAACACTTGCCGTACTCGGTTCTGCTCC
This sequence comes from Candidatus Parabeggiatoa communis, assembly GCA_035871815.2. Taxonomy (GTDB): domain Bacteria; phylum Pseudomonadota; class Gammaproteobacteria; order Beggiatoales; family Beggiatoaceae; genus Parabeggiatoa; species Parabeggiatoa communis. The sequence goes on along the minus strand of JAYQWI020000866.1, from coordinate 2,826 downwards.
CATGGTTTGTAGGTTAAGTTCCATTGCACCATCCTTTTTAAAGTGAAAAAATCTGGGTAAGAAAAATGAAAATATGATTATTATCGTCATTTTTACATTTCTTTATTTCTCATTTTTCTTATGTTTTATAGCAGGATGTACAATCACATCACCTCCAGGTGCTCCTGGCACTGCGCCTTTAATGAGCAATAAATTTCTGTCAAAATCCACTTTAGCTATCTCAAGGTTTTGTACCGTGCTACGTACATTACCCATATGCCCAGCCATTTTCTTACCTTTGAAGACTCGTCCCGGTGTTTGATTTTGGCCTATAGAACCTGCCGCACGATGTGATAGTGAGTTACCGTGGGTTGCATCTTGTGTTCTAAAATTATGACGTTTTACCGTACCTGCGAAGCCTTTACCTTTAGTAATCCCTGTCACATCAACTTTTTGTCCAGTGGTAAACCGATCAACTTTGATTTCGCTACCTAATTGAATATCTTCACCTTCATTTTCATTTAAACGAAATTCCCAAAAACCACGACCCGCTTCTACCCCCGCTTTTGACAAATGTCCACTTGTGGGTTTATTGACACGAATGGCTCGACGCTCACCACAGGTCACTTGAATGGCATGATAGCTATCGGTCTTAGGTGTTTTTATTTGAGTCACTCGATTAGGCGAGGCATTGATGACAGTAACCGGAATGGAAACCCCGTCTTCCGTAAAAAGTCGAGTCATACCACATTTCCGACCAACAATTCCAATGGCCATGTTCTTAATCTCTTTTATTAGTTATGGTAATTGATAAGTTGTAATGGGTAATTGCTTTGTCACCATTTGACCTTACCCACTTCCGATTAATTCAATTTAATTTGAACATCAACACCGGCTGCTAAATCCAATTTCATTAAAGAATCAACAGTCTTATCTGTCGGATCAATAATGTCTAACAAACGTTTATGAGTACGAATTTCATATTGATCCCGCGCATCTTTATTGACATGCGGTGAAGTTAACACCGTAAACTTTTCTTTTTTGGTAGGCAACGGAATAGGTCCCCTTAACTGCGCACCAGTACGTCTTGCCGTTTCAACAATTTCACGCGCCGATTGATCAATAAGGCGATGATCAAATGCCTTTAAACGAATACGAATTCTTTGATTAGCCATTATTAACTATGTTTTCCAAATTTTTATTAAATTTGCCTAGCATTGGCTAAAAACGCAATTTACAATTCACCTTTTCAACCAATTTCAACACAACATCTCCAAAAATCATCAATTCTTTTGAAAACAACAAACCAATTAGGTATAACCAACCCTGGCATTTCTCATCGAATTTAATCAGACGATTAAATAATCAGACGATTAAATGATGGTATAGTTCTGAAACTATACCGCTCTATTTTGTTTTTTTCTCACTCATTTTGTGAGTGAAACGATACCGGTATTTTCTTGAGGTAATGTATCACATCACTACACACAAAAAACAACATTTTTAATAATAAGATAATACAAAAAATGATTAGTGATTCTTTTTAATAATGGTTTCTGCAATGCTAGCCGGCGCTTCGTGGTATTTAGCAAATTGCATGGTATAACTGGCACGCCCCTGCGTCTGTGACCGTAAATCAGTCGCATAGCCAAACATCTCGCCCAATGGAACTTCGGCACGAATCACTTTACCAGTAGGCAGTTCATCCATCCCCTGTAAAATACCTCGGCGGCGATTTAGATCTCCCATCACGTCGCCCATATAGTCCGGCGGTGTGACCACTTCTACTGCCATGATTGGTTCAAGTAGCACTGGTTTAGCTTTCTGAGCGCCCTCCTTAAAAGCCATAGAACCTGCAATTTTAAAAGCCATCTCATTTGAATCAACTTCATGGTAAGAACCATCAAATAGAGTGACTTTAACATCGACTACCGGATAGTCCGCTATAACCCCATTAAGCATTTGTTCCCGAACCCCTTTATCAACGGCCGGAATATACTCTTTGGGAATGACCCCCCCCACAATTTCATTAACAAACTCATATCCTTCACCAGATTTCTTCGGTTCAATTTTTAATTGAACATGTCCATATTGACCACGTCCACCTGATTGCCGAATAAATTTACCTTCTTGTTTCACAACAGAGCGGATGGTTTCACGATAAGCCACTTGAGGCGCACCAACATTGGCATCAACACTAAATTCACGGCGAAGGCGATCCACAATAATATCCAGATGCAATTCACCCATGCCGGAAATAATGGTTTGTCCAGACTCTTCATCCGTCCGCACCCGAAAAGAGGGGTCTTCTGCCGCTAACTTAGACAATGATACACCCATCTTTTCTTGGTCAACCTTAGTCTTTGGTTCAACGGCCACTGAAATAACCGGTTCCGGAAATTCCATTTTTTCCAAGGTAATCACATGATCTTTATCACACAACGTTTCCCCTGTTGTGACATTTTTCAAGCCCACCACAGCAGCAATATCACCTGCACGGACAACCTTAATTTCTTCCCGAGAATTGGCATGCATTTGCAAAATACGCCCCAAACGCTCTTTTTTGTCTTTGAGTGGGTTGTAAACCGTATCCCCTGCTTCTAACACACCTGAATAAACGCGGAAAAATGTTAACGATCCCATATAGGGATCGGTTGCAACTTTGAAAGCCAAAGCCGCAAAAGGGGCATCATCTGATGAAGGACGTGTTACTTCTGTTTGTTCTTTATCGTTTAATATACCTCGAATAGGCGGAACATCAGTAGGTGCAGGCATGTAGTCAATAATGGCATCTAACATGGCTTGCACCCCTTTATTTTTAAAGGCAGAACCGCATAATGCTGGCAC
>JAYQWI020000865.1:0-2343 GCA_035871815.2 Candidatus Parabeggiatoa communis | reverse complement strand
CCAGTTCCATACATTCCGGGAAGTAAGATTATTTTATCAACTATCATTTTTGACCCTTTTGGGAACCCTAATCATAAAAAAAAATTTATTGCTATCAACTCAAATTTTAGCGAGCTAATTTTTAGTTATTCTAACACCATTTTTTGCCCCCCCAAAATCCGGCACTGGGGTCGTTGAGTGGGAGTGCTTCAATCTCAAGGGCTTGCGCGTGTGTTGCCCCTACAAAAATAGAGGGTATGTAGGGACAATCCCTTGTGGTTGCCCCTCAATGTCGAGATTATTGAAAATCTGAATTTCATATAAAAGTTTTTGCGTGCAAAAACTTTTATATGAAATATTGAACATTTGATGTATAAGTTATTGATTTTATATCAATCCCATTCAACTACCCCCAGTGCCGCTGAGACATTAATCAGCGTAAATCATGACAATTAGCGCAATCAGCGTTCTATCAGGTTTTTAGATTTCTTCAAACAAACCCTGATTTTCTGTTTATTAATCAGCGTAAATCATGATAATCAGCGCAATCAGCGTTCTATCAGATTTTTATAAAAACTACACCACCCAAGGAGTCAATCAACTTTATGAAGATGCTTATTAAAAATCATGTTTTGGTCAAAAAACCGAAAACCTTATCATCCCTTGTCGCGTTATGCGTAGCCGCTGTTTCTGGGATCAGCCCACACGATACGATGCCTTAAGTAGTGATAGCCAACCCACTCTGTCATCTGAACAGCACTGTACGGCTCCCAATTATACGCTACCGGCTCATACGCTAATTTCTCGCCTCGTGCTGAAATTCCACGAAGGCTCCGGTATCCGACATCGTTCAGGGGCTTTCAAAGCAGAACAAGCTGATCAATATGAACTGTCAGGTTCAGTGTCCTCCTTCCAAACAGGCTTGTTAAGCAAAGAGATCAAGCTGCTCAATCAAAAGATTCAAACTGAGGGCTACCAAATACAACCGCTTTTTAAAGCCAAAGAGGCGGAACTCACCGCGCTCAAGGCTTCAGGCGAAAACAGAAGCGGCCATCAGTTGGCTGATTTACGCTTATATTATGAGCTGATTCCCCCAAAAAAGTTGGAAAATTACAGTAGTGTAGCTAGACTATTAACTGACATGAATCAACTCCAGTCTGTAGAAATCGCTTATGCTGAACCCTTTCCAAAACTGGCGGTTGTTTCATCCTCTGCCAACCCAAAGGCCTCATCGTCTGAATTTATGCCCACCCCTAACTTCGAGGCCATGCAGCGTTATCTTGATTCGCCTCCTTTTGGGATAGGCGCGAGTGATTGTGCGTGGACTGTGCCAGGTGGACGGGGGAGTGGTGTTAAAATCGTTGATGTCGAAATGGCTTGGAATACAACCCATGAAGATCTGCCCGCCCTGTTTTTCACTTATGGCACACCTGTAAATGATTTAGCCAGTCGAAGTCATGAGACGGGGGTTTTGGGAGAATTGGTAGCTGTGAACAATGGTTTTGGCGTGACGGGTATCATCAGCAATGCTAAAGCGGGTTATGCGAGTGTTTGTTCTCCAAAATATGGCGAAAATTGTTTGCCCCCCGATATGAAGCAATCGCCGCGTGCCCGACAAAAAGCGAGTTTTAATGTAGCAGACGCGATTATTCATGCCGCAAAAGCGGTTGGCGAAGGTGGTATTATCCTCATTGAATTGCAGTTTCCTGGCCCTAAGACGGATTCTTGTGAAACTTCCTGTCTTAAAGAGAGTTGTGGCTATGTCCCAGTGGAATACTGGACGGCCATTTTTCATGCCATACAACATGCCACAAAAAATGGTGTGATCGTGGTTGAAGCGGCTGCTAATGGATCATCAAATCTTGATGATCCCATTTATAACGGCTATTTTGATCGGAAGGTACAAGATTCAGGTGCTATTTTGGTCGCAGCAAGTGACACAACACCAGCATTGCCTGCCTGCTGGACAAACTGGGGTAGTCGTATTGATCTTCATGGTTGGGGTAGCGATGTGACTACCCTTGGTTGCACAATTCCGTTTCCCCCCTATTGTAAGCCGTTGTTTGATGGCGGAAATCACGATGAGAATCGTTTTTATACCGCTAACTTTTCAGGCACTTCCAGCGCGTCACCCATCGTTGCAGGTGCGGCCGGGAGCGCACAAGGCATTGCGAGGGCAGTGCATGGCAAACCACTAGAACCGTTGGCATTGCGTAGGTTACTTGTCGAAACGGGTACACCTCAACAACCTAGTGATAAACACATTGGGCCATTACCCAATCTGTGTCGTTTGATTCCTCTTATCAAGGAAGACATTTAGAACTTGATATCCAGTTGGGTAGCAATCTAAGGTGTCTACTTTGA
>JAYQWI020000864.1:0-2707 GCA_035871815.2 Candidatus Parabeggiatoa communis | reverse complement strand
CGGATAAGGGGATTGAACGGATTATTTGTAGAGACGCGATGCTTCGCGTCTCAGTTCACGTTTCAGTTCGCGTTTCAGTTCGCGTTTCTACCCACGGGTATTTCCATCGAGTATTTGTAGAGACGCGATGCTTCGCGTCTCTGTTCGCGTTTCTACCCACGGGTATTTCCATCGGGTATTTGTTTCGACGCGAGGCATCAAGCAGAGACGCGAGGCATCGCGTCTCTACATCCCTAAAAGCTTTGTGTAGGAACGCAGTTTCTGTTCTCCTGCACTAGATATTTTTGGGGATTAACGATAATCCCCTCAAACATCATCTCGTTGGTTTCTCCTTTGGCTCTTTTTTCGGTTTCCAAAAGAAGATAATACCATTTTCCATAATCAAAAGTCGCTAAAATGTTTGCGCCTTGTTCTTCACGAGTACGAATGGCTATTTTTGGAAAAAGTGCTTTATCTCTGCTTCGAGCTTCGGGATGGCGATATCCTAATAGATAGCATCCCAATCCCATATAACTTATGGCCCTTTCTTCATCTATCAAAATAAGAGGATTGTCTCCTGAGTTTAAGGGCAATTTTATGTTCTTATTACTATCAAAGTCATAGATTAATCGGTAAGTCGGATTTTCCAGATAGAAGGCTATATCCCGCAGAAAACACAAGGCTATGTTTGGCCTGATATCGTAGAAATCAATTTCGATGGGTTTTGTGTGTCCAGGTAGAGGTGCCTCTCGCAAGTAATAAGTATTTTCGTTCGCAGCATAGATTTCTGGTTTCATCGTTTTTTTATAGCCTATCAAGGTGCAAAATCAATTAAATAAATTTCTCCATGATCACCAATTAATATATTTTTCCACTGGAAATCGGGATGTACCAACTGATGCTCATCTCTCAGATACGCCAAAGCCTGCTGTAATCCCGTCGTTTTTTCTATATCGTTCTCAAAAGCCTTTAAAAAAACCTCTGGCAGGAGTTCATTCTTAACCTTAAGTGCTGAGGTACGATACACAAAATAATGCAACAGATTCCTTTTTTCCAGTAAGGCCTCAAACTCTATTTCTGAAAGGGCTAGAATTTCTTGATCTGTAAAAGGTTCTAATTTTGAGCGATATGCGTCTAGTTTTAAATAAACCCATCTTTTTAAAGTGATACCAGCAATTCTATCCATGATATAAGTTCGCCGACTAACCTCGGTGGCTGTCAGATTAGGTATCTGATATAGATTAGGCACCTCCAACCAGTCTGGAATGGGCGGCTTCCCGTCTACTGTTCTCGCTAATTTACCCAATCGAATAGCGTCCCGAAAAACCAGATGAGTCTTAACCTCTTGTAGTATATTCTTTGTATCACCTGAGTGATAAATCTTGATGACCGTATTCGCTTGTTCACTCTCTAATACTATTCCGCTCTTGCCTTTCCCCACCAAGTTTATCGTTTTTCCTTGTAGTAATAATTTTTCTAACCAAGGATATCTACGCATCAACGCCATCGCATCTGATGTCGTTTCTTGGTGTATCTTGTCTAATATTTTTTGTTTGCTTAGCTGAACGATTTCCTTTGCTTGTGGAATAGCCTTTCTGTTGTACCAATCCAAAAATATGTTCACTTCAACCAGATTCATATTCTCGATATCAACTCTTTGCTGAAACCATAGCAAGCCTTCGTTAGGCGCAACGGTATTGAGCTTTTTAGAAAGCGCCTTTTTTCTGATCCTATCTACTTGCTTGACGTAATGCCCTAATTGTATCAATGATTGAGTGTTGTTCAACCAATCTAATAGGTCATCTGAACAAAGAGAATCCGAATGCCTTTCCAAATAGCTGAGTTTTTTGAGTACAATCGTTGAGAGAGTTGAAGAAAGGATAGGCACTTTGTCTTGATATTGAGCAATCGTTTGAAGCATCCTATCTAATCTATTTAATAATGCCTTTTGTCGCGCCAGCTTTGTTGAGACATTATTTAATTCTAATGCAATGTTTTCTATGACGTTGTCTAGTTCATCAAGGCGTGTGAGTTGGGTGGGGCATTCTGCGAATTTTTCTATTATAGCCGCGTCATTTATCGCCTCAAACTGCTCTTGAGATAGTGTGTGATTGGCTTTAGCACCTAACAATGTTCCTAAAATTTTAAAGAATCTATTCATTTGTTTCCAGTGAGAGCATGTACCTTTGTAGGGTGGTTATCGCTTGATTTAGGAGTTGCTTCTTGCGTTTTTAACGCAACACAGAGAACACAGAGAGCCACAGAGAGCCACAGAGGGCCACAGACTCTCACTCTGTGAAACTCTGTGCTACTCTGTGTTGAAAAAAGCAGTACTTTGGCTCCGGGGATTGAACTTCTTTCTGAGAGGGCCTGTTTCCATTTCGTAGAGCCCTAAAACAACAATTCATAAGGTTGAGTCTCACTAAAAAATTGGCGCTGTTCTTCTAAACCGGCTGTGATTTTACTCAATGTCAGATAGGCACCCAAAGATTTTTGGGGTTTTAATGTAATCTGATATTCTCCTGCCGGTAAATCATCTTGTAGCGGAATCACAAAAAATTGTCCTACATCGACAAACTCATTGCGTGTATTGAGTACCACGATTTCGCCTTCACCTGCGGCGCGTAAATCATATTGACGCTGTGGAAAAGTCCAGCCCGTGTTATGAGTGGCCTTGATTTTAGCCTCTGCGCCTAATGTCACTTGGACTTGTAGACGCTCTTGAGTC
>JAYQWI020000863.1:0-3627 GCA_035871815.2 Candidatus Parabeggiatoa communis | reverse complement strand
ACTTGATCAAAGTCGAATTGCCCAATGGCAAAACCATCGACTATGTGATTGATGGGAAAGATCGTCGCGTCGGCAAAAAAGTCAATGGTGTGCTGACGGAAGCTTATCTATATCAAGGTGATGTCAATCCGATTGCCGTTTTGGATAGCAATGGCCAAGTCACGGCTCAATTCGTTTACGCCAGCCAAGATCATGTGCCTGATTATATGATGAAGGCCGGTAGCACTTATCGGCTGATAACGGATCAATTGGGCAGTGTTCGATTAGTCGTTAATATCGAAACCGGCGAAATTGTTCAACACCTTGACTACGACACTTGGGGCAATATCCTTTTAGATAGCAACCCCGGCTTCCAACCATTTGGTTTTGCAGGTGGGCTTTATGATCCTGATACTGGCTTAACTCGTTTTGGTGCCAGAGATTATGATCCCCAAACCGGCCGTTGGACGGCCCAAGATCCAATAGGACACGCCAGCCAAGACACCAACCTCTACACCTACGTTTACAATGATCCCATCAACAACGTTGATCCGGGAGGCTTGTTCTTGAACTTTTTAGTAGGATGTGCCGCCGGTGCCGGTATTGAACTGGTTTGGCAACTGCTGATTGAAGGCAAAAGCTTAGCGTGTGTGGATTGGTTGGACGTTGCCATGTCAGCCCTAGAAGGTTGTGGTGGTGGCTTCGGTGCCGGCAAACTCTCGAAATTGCTCAAAAACCTATTCGGCTGCAACAGCTTCACCAAAGACACCGAAGTCCACACCGAAAACGGCCTCAAACCCATTTCCGAGATCAAAGTCGGTGACAAAGTGCTGTCACTTGATGAGAGAACCCAAATCACCAGCTACCAACCCGTCATGGCCGTGATTCAAGGCGAACAGCGATATCAACTCATCAAGATAACGCTAGACTCAGGCGAATCCATCGAAACCACAGCCGAACACCCTTTTTATATCAAAGGCAAAGGCTGGAATCCTGCCAACAGCTTGAAAGTTGGGCAAGCCTTGCAATTGCACAATGGCACCACCGTCGTTATCAAGGAAATTGATACCAGCGTGCGTATTGAAAAGGTGTATAATCTCACCGTCGCCAATACCCATAATTACTTTGTGGGTCAGGATGGGGTGTTGGTGCATAATGGGAAGAAGCCGTGTGAACTTCCAGCATTGGATAGTACCGGGAAAGTGCATGGCACATTGCCAAAACCAAAAGATTTCAGTAAATATTCAGTAGATGAATTGGAGTTATTGCTTGACGAACTGAAGGAAGGCGTAGAGAAGCGAATCGACGTGACTTCTGAGAAGGGTCGTGATAGGCCACATGGTCAGCGCCAGGGGCAAGAACATAAACTCATTAAGCAACTGGAAAAATATTTAAATGGATCATGATGGACAATTTAGAAGGAACTGAAATTATTCAGGAACTACTGACGGATCCGGCTAGGTTCTATGAACAAGGTAGGGGCTATCAACTGTTGGAGGCCTACTTTGATGGCCTTCCAATAGAAACATTACGTCCATTGCTAAACCATAAGGACCGGCGGGTTCGACGTGAAGTGGTCTGGGTGGCATCTGAACTCGGCCGCGAGGCCCGCAGCCTGATTCATGATGCAATCCCATTAATCTATGATGGCGACCCAGACATTCAATATTATGCACTTGAAATTGTTATGGTGTGTTCTTTTGCTGAGCATGTTGAGCACTTCGTGCATGTCGTTCGTTCATTGCAAAGCGACGATAAGCTAATACGAGGTCTTGCGATGTATTTGGTATCTAACGCTGAGGTATCACAACTGGAAGCGGGGGTACGATTATTCGGATCCCCAAGTTTTTCCGATAAGCTACATAAACAGGGACTTTCAAATTTATTAAAGGATGATATTTTGGCTCCTGAACAAGTTTTAATGATGATTGATGACAAGGAGCCGCTTGTTCGGAAATACGGCACCATTGCGGCAAAAAGGCTTATTGAAAAGTTTCCAAAGTTAATTGCGAATGCTATATCAAGTGCTGATCCAGAGGTGCGCAAATTCTCTTTGAAAGTGTGCTTTCTTACAAAGAATGTTGACCACTTCGTGCATGTCATTCGTTCATTGCAGAGCAATGATGAGCTCATGCGAATTTTTGCGATGCATTATGTGTCTGGTGCCCAGGTGTCAAAACTGGAAGCGGCATATCAATTATTAGAAACCCCTCATTCTTCCGACAAGTTACATAAACAGGGGCTTTCAAATTTGTTAAAGGGCTCACTTCTAGAACCGGAAAACGTTTTGAAAATGATTGATGACAAGGAGCCACTCATTCGGAAATACGGTGCCATCGCGGCAAGACGGCTTATTGAAAAGTTTCCAGAGTTGATGGCAACAACGGTAAAAAATAGGGATAACGATGTGTGTCAATTTTCCCTAAAAGAGTGCTCTTTTTCAGAGAATGATGATTTGTTTGTGTTTGTTGTTCCTTCATTGCAGAGCAATGATGAAGTCATCCGAATTTTGGTGATGCAGTTGATATCTAAGGCCTATTTTTCGCAACTGGAGGCGGCAGAACGATTATTAGACCCCCATGTTTCTTGCTACCAACAACATAAACAGGGGCTTTCAAATTTGTTAAAGGGTGAGATTTTGGCTCCTGAACAAGTTTTAATGATGATTGATGATAAGGAGCCACTTGTTCGGAAATACGGCGCAATTGCGGCAAAAAGGCTTATTCACCTGTTTCCAGAATTGATTGCACATGCGGCATCAAGTACGGATTTTGAAGTCTGCAAATTCTCCCAAAGTGGTAGCCTAATAGTTTGATTCAGTGAATTATGAGGTTTCGATGAAATAATTGTCTCTTTGGGGGTGATAAGAGAATATCACACTTTTATAGGTGGATTTTGCTATAGTGAAATACACCTTTTTTTTGTACATGAATTGAGGTTAGCGTCCTTTTTGAAAAGCCGTTTATCAATACGACGATTTGGGCCGGTTTGTAGAAGATACCAATGCCGCTGGCGGTGGTTGGACACTCGCACGTTATGAAAATCAGGGTGGCGGTTACACCACCACCATGACGACTAAAGAAGGCAGAGTAACTCAATACCAAGTCAAACCCCAAAGCAATGGTGAGATGTTACGAGTCAATACCTCTCCTGATGGCACAGTGAACAAAACGTTTATCAATGCTGAAGGCGAAACCACAGTCACTCGTCCAGATGGTACGATTATTGTGTCCGAACAAGGCCCCGATCCACGTTTTGGGATGCAAGCACCATTCACTTCGCTGTTGACTATCACCACACCTAATGGATTAAGTGGGGTTATCACCACCGAAAAAACGGCTAAACTGGCAGAATCGGGTGATCCTTTAAGTTTGTTGAGCTTGACAACTCAAATCACGACCAATGATCGTACCAGCCAGAGCGTTTATGATGCCACCAATAAAACGGTTACCGGGTTAAGCGCCGCTGGCCGACAAAGCGTCTCAATCCTTGATGACAAAGGCCGAATTATTCAAGAACAAGTGCCAGGATTGGCAGACGTTTTCTACAGCTACGACAACCGAGGCAGGTTGACTGAAGTGATTGAAGGAGAAGGTGATGAGGCCCGAATCGCAACCATTAGCTATGATCCAGACAGTGGTTATGTCG
>JAYQWI020000862.1:0-4541 GCA_035871815.2 Candidatus Parabeggiatoa communis | reverse complement strand
GGGAGTGTTTTGAGTAACATTGCTAATATTTATAGCAAATTAGGACAGTACAAAAAAGCCTTAAAGTATTCTCAAGAAGCATTGGATATTTATAAAAACATCGGTGATAAAGGTAAGGAAGGCGCTATTTTAGGTAATATTGGTATAATTTACAAGGCTTTTGGCCAGTATCAAAAAGCCTTAAATTATTATCAACAGTCTTTGAAAATTGCTCACGATATTGGCAACAAAAGTGATGAAGGGAATGCCTTGAATAATATAGGATCATTGTATGCCAATTTGGGAAAGTACCAAAAAGCTTTAAACTATTTTCAACACTCCTTGGATATTCACCAAAAGATTGGTGATAAAGGTAGGGAAGGAAATATTTTAGGTAATATAGGTATAATTTACGCGGCTTTTAGCCAGTACGAAAAAGCCTTAAACTATTACCAACAGGCTTTGAAAATTGCTCACGATATTGGTAATGAAGCTGATGAAGGGACTATTTTGGCTAACATTAGCAATGTTTATAACAATTTGGGAAAGTACAAAAAAGCCTTAAAGTATTATCAACTCGCTTTGACAATTGCGCGTCAGATGAATCTGAAAGAGGAGGAAAAAAATCTTTTAAATAATATTGGTATCATTTACAGCAAAAAGGGCGAATATCAAAAAGCCTTAGATTATTATCAACAAGCTTTGAAGATGGCTTATGAATCTGGTAATCATGCGCTGATTGATACTTATTTGACGAATATTGGTGTCATTTACTCTAAATGGGCCCAATATCCAAAAGCCTTAGAGTATTTTCAACGGGCTTTAAAAATCGCACGCGAGCGTGGTCACAAAAAAGGAGAAGCAGTCTGTTTAGGTAATATTGGTGGTGTTTATCGACAACAAGGTCAATATCAACACGCTTTAGAGAATTATCAACAGGCTTTAACTATTTACCGTAAAATTGGTGATAAATACGAAGAAGGGACTATGTTGCATAATATCGGTAATGTTTATGTTAACATAAGCCAATTCAAAAAAAGTCTAGATTATTATCAACAAGCCTTGCAGATTGCTCGTGAAATTGGTAATAAAAGCGGGGAAGGCCTGGTGTTAGGTAATATTAGCAATGTGTATCAACTTTTGACCCAATATCAAAAAGCGTTGAATTATGCTCAAAAAAGTTTGAGAGTAATACGTGGACTTGAAGAAAAAAGCTCAGAAGGTATTATTTTAGGTATCATAGCTAACGTTTATATTATGTTGGGCGACTACGAAAAAGCCTTAAACTATTTACAGGAATCTTTAACTATTCTCCGTACTACTGGTGAAAAAAGTGAAGAAGGAAATTCTTTGGCTGGTATTGGTTTCGTATATCAACGCTTAGCTCAATATTTAACCGCTTTGGATTATTATGAACAAGCATTAGCCATCAAACAAGCAATTGGTGATCAAGAGAATATTGGGAAAGCCTTGAATCGCATTGGGGCAATTTATAGTCGGTTAAACCAGTACGAAAAAGCTTTAAATTACTACAAGCAAGCTTTGATTATCGCCCGCAACATCGGAAACCGGTTTGAAATTGGAAACACTTTAAACGATATTGGCTCTGTGTATAGTGATTTTGGGCAATATCAAAAAGCCTTAGATTATTACCGGCAGGCTTTCAAAATCAGACAGGACATTGGAGATAAACGTGGACAAGGAGACTATTTTAATAATATTGCTACAATTTATTTGTATTTAGGTCAATATCAAAAAACATTGGATAATTATCAACAAGCCTTGCTAATACATCAAGAAAGTGGTGAAAAAGAGAGAGAAGCAATCGCTTTAATGAGTGTTGGTGTGGGTTACAGTCAATTTGCTCAATACTCAAAAGCTTTAGAATATTTTCAGAAATCCCTTCATATTATTAAACAACTTATTGGTTCTGAAAACACTTGTATTATACAAGGTTATTTAGCCAAAACTGAAACTAAACTAAATCAATTCGATGCGGCTATTCAACACTATGAAGAGGCTCTTGATAATATTGAAACACTACGTGCTGGGTTAATCAAGAACGAATACAAATTTTCTTTCATACGGGACAAAATCTTTGTCTATGATGAGTTCATTGCCTTGTTACAATCCCTTCACCCCAAGCATCCCCAAAAAAACTATGATCACAAAGCTTTTGAAACCTTTGAACGCAAACAAGGTCGTTTATTTTTGGAAGAAATGGGCGAAAGTGGCGCACGGCGGTTTGTAGGCATATCAGAAGAAATCACGTTGAAAGAACAAACACTTGAACAACAAATCGTAATGGTTCGTCAAAACCGTATTGAAGCTCTTGAAAAATGGTTGGATGCTGCCCACCATCGTCAACGGCTTGAAAAATTAGAAGCTGAGCAAGACGCTTTTGAGAAGTCTTTAGAAAACAATTATCCGGCATACTACGCCCTGAAATACCCCCAACCCGTTGAATTAGCCACTTTGCAAAACCAGGTTTTACAAGAAGGCGAGATGATGTTGGTGTATAGCGTCATGAAAGACAATATCATTTTATGGGTGATTACCAAACAAGATTTTAAAATGTTCACGCTGCCAGTCGATGAAGACACCTTAAAGCAGAAAGTCGCTCAATTGCGGGGTTATCTGTCTAAGCGCAGTTTTAAAGACGAATTTCCCAAAGCCAGTTTGCAGTTGTATGACACGTTGTTGCCTTACACGGTACGTCAATTGATAAAGGGCGCGGAAATACTCTATATTGTTCCCACCGGGCCTTTATATGGCTTACCCTTTGGTTCCCTAGTCACCGCCTACGAGCCCGATATCGAAATTCACTATTTGATTGAAGACTATGCTATCAGCTATCTTTCTTCTGCCTCGCTGCTTAAAATCCTTCGCGATGACAAACGCGAGACACAACCGCCTGAACCGTTTTTGGCTTTTGCCGATCCCGCCTATCCGCCTTGTGGTGTAGGCAATGAAAAGGGAAGCGAAACCCTTGCCCAACTTCGTACCCAATCCTATCTAAAATCAAGCAAAGGGGGTTGTTTCAAGCGTCTTGCCGCTACTGCGGATGAAGTCCGTGAGATTGCGAACCTATTCAAGGCCGATCACAATAAGGCGCTTTATTTAGGCCCCAAAGCCACTCGTAGTCAGGTGTTTGCCCTGAATGAAAAAAAAGAATTGGATGATTTTCGCTATGTGATGTTTTCGGTGCATGGGATTATTCCTAATGAAACGAATCAGATAGCTCAACCTGCCCTGGTTTTATCTAAGCCCTTGACAGAGGGTTATTTAACAATGGCAGATGCCTTCGCACTGAATCTCAACGCCGATTTTGTGAATTTATCGGCCTGTAATACGGGATGTGCCGAAAACAGTTGTGCTGAAAATGTGCGAGGGGAAGGGATTATGGGCTTAACCCGCGCGTTTATGTATGCGGGTACCTCGCGTGTTGCCGTGACGTTATGGTCAGTGAATTTATATTCGGCTAAAGTCTTTAGTGTTGGGCTATTCCGTAATCTGAAAGCCTCGAAAAAAATGGCCCACGCTTTACGTGAAATCAAGCTGAAAATGATTCAAGATAAGGTGGGTAATGATAAATATGCGATTCCCTACCATTGGGCCCCGTTTGTGGTGTATGGGGATGGGCAATAAGGTTTTTTATCTCACGCAAAGGCGCAAAGTCGCAAAGGCGTTTTCGTTTCAAGATTAATTGACTTAGCGTTCTTAGCGGCTTTGCGTGATCAATTAAACTCATTCAGACAGGATGTAATATGATCACAGCAACACAAAATCCTACTCAAGAAATTTTCAAAGAAATTCAACAAACCCCTGTTGAATATCTGCCTATACTCTTGCGTATTGTAAAATCCTATCGTAAGGCGGTTACTTTGAACACGGCGAGTGAAAGTTTTCGCCAAGGTTGGAAAGAAACCTTATCCTGTGATACCCACCCGATCAACAACTTGTGGGATAATATTGAAATGAGATGACAAGCACCTATCAAATGCTTTTCAACACAGAGTTCACAGAGTGCCACAGAGTCTTAACAATCCTAATATCCCGTTAATCCCAATTCAGATCATGGAGAATAATTAATATGAAAAACAGACACAAACTCTACATGGGCATCATCATGGCAGCTTGCTCATTCAATGCGTTAGCGGTGCAGCCTTCACAGGTAGGCAATATTGATGATTTTGATGGCACACTCACTGATTACAGCATCAAGCGAGGTAGTCAAACAATCGCAATGCGCGTCTATGAGCCGCTTTATTTCAATGATCAGATTTATGTGAGCAAGCATCACTCTGTTGAGATCAGAGAATGCGGTAAACCCCATACCCTCAGTCATCAAGATTCCCCTTATCGGGTGCAATCGAAATCGTGCGATGTGATTGGACTGACCGACAATATTTGGTTGGCTATCAAGGATTTTGCTAAATATATTGTGACTATCGTACCATCTGGGCCTTCTGTTGAAGTCTCTTTACCGAAATCAGAGGGAGAATCGCCCGCTATGCCCATACTGGAAAGGACTTTTTTAAAAATCCCAACCTTAAAAGCGG
>JAYQWI020000861.1:0-2949 GCA_035871815.2 Candidatus Parabeggiatoa communis | reverse complement strand
TTTTGCGTGAAATGCTGATTATCATGATTTTAATCAGTGTTAATCAGGCCATTATCAACCAAATCCGCGTTCTATCTAATCGTTTTCGCCGAATCAGTACCTCAACACCAATCAAGGCCTATGCACACCAATAATTTGTAACAACATTAATGCTCACGCAGAGGCGCAGAGGCGCTTTAGTGTTTTGCTCGGTTTCTACAAGTAGGCTTGTCTAACCCTTAATTTAATATTCTCTCATTCTCTGCGTGAGCGAATTTGAAATTTTTTAATTGTGCCCGCGTGCCGTAAGTACTGAAGAATAAATTTTGAGGTATTTTAATAGAAGCAATGTTTATTTGTAATTAGAGACGCGAAGCATCGCGTCTCTACGAAACCGCGAATTGTAGAGACGCGATGCTTCGCGTCTCTTTGCAGTAAAATACCTGTTTATTTGTGGTTCAGTACTTATAATATTAAAAACCTCAGCATTCAGTAAGACTGACAGCAAGGCCTCCTAATGAGGTTTCCTTATATTTATGTGACATTTCTAATCCCGTTTTTTTCATCGCTGCAATACAATTATCCAGTGGCATAAAGTGACTCCCGTTGCCTCGAAGTGCTAGAGAAGCAGCAGTATACGCCTTAATGGCACCAAAACCATTACGTTCTATACAAGGCACTTGAACCAGACCATTAACGGGATCACAAGTCATACCCAGGTGATGTTCAAGCGCAATCTCGGCCGCATTTTCTATTTGTTCAGGTGTGCCACCACGAACTGAACACAAACCAGCGGCGGCCATTGCAGCAGCCGAGCCGACTTCACCCTGACAACCCACTTCAGCGCCAGAAATAGAGCTTCGATGCTTAATTAAACCACCAATGGCACTGGCAACAAGCAGAAAGTCCCGAACTTGTTCTATTGTGCCCTGTTCATGAACGACAAAATAATAGAGAATAGCAGGTATCACACCCGCAGCCCCGTTTGTTGGCGCGGTCACGACCATATTACCAGCCGCATTTTCCTCATTGACGGCCATCGCATAAGCGCATAACCAATCATTTATATTGGCATTAACCGGATTATTTTTTATATCCTGATGTAAATCTTTAGCACGTCGCGAAATACCCAGGCCACCAGGTAAAATGCCTTCGGCTTCTAACCCCCTTTCAAGGCAGGTTTGCATGGATTGCCATAATTTATCCATGCCTTCAACAAGAGCGCTTTCAGTCATCTGTTCAAGTTCATTAACCTGCTTCATCTGCGCTATTGAAATCTTATTATCCTTTGCCATCTGTAACATAGCGCTTGCTGAATCAAACGGATATTTGCACAAAAAAGAGGGAACCATTTTAAGCGGTGCTTGCAATTGATTAATTTCAGCCAAGGTATTGATAAAACCACCCCCAATTGAAAAATAAGTTTCTGAATAGATATTATTTCCGTTCAATATCAATTCAAAGACCATACCGTTAGGATGTTCTGGTAAGGGTTCTCTTTTATCAAAAACAATGTGCTCATTTGGATTAAAGGTAATAATCAGGTTATTGTCTATACAAATCTGATCAGTTTTCCAGAGTTGATTAACCAAGTCTGTCACATCTTTATCGGTCAAACTCGTAGGTAGATAGCCATGTAATCCTAATGCCACCGCACGATCTGTGGAATGACCCTTACCTGTATAGGCCAAGGAACCTTTAAGTGTGCAGCGGATAAACATCTCTTTTAGACTTGATTCAATCAATTTCTGATTTTTTATACGCTCAATGAAATCATAGGCCGCAATCATTGGGCCGAGCGTATGTGAACTTGACGGGCCAATCCCAATTTTAAATAGCTCTAATACACTGATAAACATATCACTCCTTTTTATTAAACAGCATACAGCGCATTGCCCTCTAAATAAAAATCTTCTGCCATGACGCTATACCTGAATAGTTGGCGGTCGTTTTGATAAAATCTTGCTGACTTCATCTAATGGTACACCTTCAGCCACTTCTTTGACACGCTGAGCAAACGCATCATCATCCAGTCCGTTTTTCGATTTCTGCCCGATTTAATGCTTTTTGAGTGTCTCTTAAATACGCCATAAGATTGTTACCACTCTGAGAGGCTGTGAAAAAATGGTCAAAATGGCCGCGTTTTCCTCTGTAACTCATTGATTTTTCGTCTCGAAACGGCCAAAAAACAAATATTTTCACAGCCTCTGAGCTAAAAATTTAAAGTACTTATCAGTTTCTTTTGATTGGGAATAGAACGAGAATAAATGACTAATTTGGGTAAATTTATTATTAAATGCTCACCTCTTATCACATCCACTCAATGTCATAACCGACTTCTCCATTTTCTATCTCACCTACTTTAAAACCCAATATGCTTGTTGCAATGTTTTTTATTTCTTTTAACCAATTTTCCCACTCCTGCTCATCCATATTAAAAACAGAAAACTGGAGACGACTTGGCTCTACAGATGCGTTTATACACTTTTCTTCTTCATTGAAGCTAAACCAATAAGGGATACCTTCTTCGCCTACCTGCCCATTTCCATAACCAAGCCACCCCTCCATTTCTTTGTACACTTCGGAAAATTTTTTCCAAATCCCATCAGGCAGATCATACCTGATATTTAAGTTACGTGATTCAGATGAAATAATTGTGCCTTGCTCCTAACACATAAGTTGAGTGGTGCTTGACATGGACGTGAATTGGTAGCGAAAACGCCTTGTTATCCTGAGTGACAACTGCCCGTAATGACTGTGTAGTAGGGCGGTGCGTTTCATCAGGATAACACCGTTCTTGAGTCGCCGAAGGTCGGCTCCAAGACCAAGTTAGAATTAATTTGACTCTGACCCCCAATTATTTTGAAAATCTATAGAATTAATTTGACTCTGACCCCAATTATTTGTGCAACGCCTTGTTATACGAGTGTTGCATGAGGTAATAATTTACCACTATAGCTGAGTAATTTA
>JAYQWI020000860.1:0-4109 GCA_035871815.2 Candidatus Parabeggiatoa communis | reverse complement strand
GGCTTTGTACTGCTTTTAAAAGACTCCTGAAATACAGATGAAGTCTGATCGATATACACGTTTTTATCCGCGGCTTCAGAAGCCACTGCTGTTAAACTTTGACTAATTGGGCCGACGGTTAAAACGCTGAGCAAAAGTAGGGCAACTAACGCAAGGGCGGGTGCCAGTTCTCGTGATTCGGGTGCGCTGACGGGTTTTTCAGGTTTGGGCTGTTGAAACATTAAACGCGCAATCCGTATGAAATAGGCGGTTTCTATCACGGTGGCTATTAAGATGACTGCGATTGCCATTTGGTACCAATTGCTTTCTATGGCTAATGCGCCTTTGAGCAATAACAATTTGGCCCAAAAACCGGGAAGGGGGGGGATGCCTATCAGTGATAGGGTGAGCACTAAAAAGAGTAGGCTACTCAGCATGGACACTTTTGCGGCGCCGGCTAAGCGAGCTAATTGTCCGCCCCAGGCTTCGGTGAACATAAATAAGGCCGGTTTTACGATGGCGTGATGTAGGGCTATGGCGATTCCAGCTATGACACCTGCGGGGCCTGGAATGGCAAAGGCGATGGCGACTAAACCCAGTTGTGCAATAGAGGAGTAAGCCAGTACTTGCCGTAAATCGGTTGCCCGTAGGGCCGCTAATTCGCCGCTGATCACGCCTAAAATGCCTAAGTTGAGTAATAATAAATGGGCTTCGGTGTTGTCGGCGTAAATCAATATGAGAAAACGTAATATGACTAATAACGCTAATTTGGAAACGATGCCGCCGAGTAGTGCGGAAACGCGGGCGGGTGCTGTCATATAAACTTCTGGTACCCAGGTATTGATCGGAAACAGTTCGGCTTTGACACCCAAGCCGATTAACATTAGCGCGAAGGCGACTATCCCGACTGTGCCATTTAACAATTCGGGCGCGAGTTCGGCCAAGTGGGATAAATTCAAGGTGCCCGTGACGGCGTAAATCAAGGCGATGCCAAGTAATAGCAGCGAGGAACCTAATGCACTTAATATGAGAAAGCGTAAGCTGGCGGCATAGCCGGCACCTGTTCCTCGGCTGGCGGCTAAACCGTAGGAGGCGACGGCAACGATTTCGTAGAAGACGTAGATATTGAATAGATCGCCTGAGAGGGCGAGCCCACAACTGCCGCCGACAATCAATAATAGCAGGGTTTCTTCTCGAATTTGCCCGATTTTATTGCCTAGCCATAAAATCAGTGTGCCTAGCACAACCATGATCACAAATAATAAGGCTAATTTATCGACATAAAAAACAATGCCTAAAGGTGCCTTAAAACCGCCCATCGCAATACTGTGTGCCCCTTGTTCTGGGGTAATGCTACGCCAGATTTCAAAAGCGATTGCGAGATTGACAAGCAGTATGAAAGGGCCTGTCCAATAGCCCAACATCGTGCTTCGACGGTACACGATAGGTAGTATAAAGGCGCCGAGTAAGGGTAAAGCAACTAACCAAATAGCATTCATGCTGATTTTTCCTCCACGAGTTGTCGAATAGCGGGTACGGGCAGGGAGACGGGTATGCCATCCACTATGTGCGTCCCACTTTCTTGGGCAATTTTCTCTGCCAATTCTTGCGTATCTAATGTGCCATAGGCTTTATACGTTTTCACGACCAGCGCGAGTGCTAAAGCTTGAACACCTACGCCAATAACAATGGCCGTGAGTACCAGTGCTTGTGGAATGGGATCCACCATCGTTGCAGCGGGCACTTGTCCATCTACTAAAATAGGGGCAACGCCATTGGCGCGATAGCCTATCGTGATCAAAAAGAGATTCACACCCGCTTCGAGTAGCATTAATCCGAGTATGATGCGAATCATATGTCGAGATATTACCATGCCGATAATGCCTAATAAAATGAGGCCGAGGGCACCAGAATAAGATAAGAGATATATCCAAGCTGTTTCTTCTATTGTCATGATACTTTCCATTAATTAATCACTCGCTTCTGTTTCTGAAAGACGCGCTAACAAGCCTGCTAATTCGGCACCGACTTTCAATCCAACGGCCAAATATAGCAAAGGTAAACTACCTGCCGAAAATAATTCCCCCACTTCACCTGTTCCAAATAGGGGCGCTAGAAAATACTCTTTTCCGAACAATGCAATGAGGCCAATAATAATAAAGGCCGCACCGGCTAAACCTTCAATCAAACTACTGACGTGATGGTTTAGTGAACTGGCTGGCGAGGCTAAAAGCGGAATAAAAAAGGCAGCGGCTAAAATCGCGCCCCCTTGGAATCCACCACCTGGCGTGAGATGTCCATGTAAAATGATATAAGCCCCAACAATAATGAGAAAGGGAAATAACAGATCAGCCGCGCTACGCAAGATCAAACCCGCTTCTGGATCAAATGGTGTATCAGGGTGACGTTGCCCTAATACCAAACCTATGGCCGTTGCGGCGACAAATAAAACGGTTAATTCGCCCAATGTATCTAGGCCGCGATAGGCGAGTAATACGGAAGCAACGATATTAGCCGTTCCGACTTCTTCAGGGGCCCGATCAAGAATCGCAGGCCCAATACCTGTGACGACTTCACCATAAGGCAAGGTTTTAAAAACCGCGTATAAGAGTAAACCTAAGCCAATGATGAAAATCAGACTCGTGATTTCACGTAAATTCATTATGTTTCCTTTTTTTCAGTTATCAGTTATCAGTTATCAGTTATCACTGATCTAATTATCAATTCGCCACGTTTGGGAAATGGAAGATGAGGGGATTTTATAAGAACGCTGATATTTAGCTTCGCTAAATGCTGATTGTCATGATTGACGCTGATTGATTTAATTGATTTAATTATAAAGATCAGTGGATATCAGTTTAATCAGTCAAATCAGCGTTCTATCCTCTCAAATCTAAATAATGACATAGATTGCAGGATTAGCCTTCTACATGTTTTCTTTTTCGTCAGGCGTTTCAATTTTCCAAAGGCCTACACGACGTAAGGTTAAAGCGAGGATAACGCCACTGATGCCTGTGCCGACGGCGGCCTCTGTTAAAGCCACATCAGGGGCTTGTAGTACAACAAATAAGACGGATAGGGCTAGGGATACGACGGAAATGGCTGCGATTGCGGCTAAATAATTTTTTAAAAAGAGTACGGCAAAAGCGGCCCCTAGCATGACGCTCACGCTGATTAAAGTGATCCAAAATAACATTAGCTTTCCTCCTGCTGACTTAAGTACCGGGCTTTTTCTTTGGAAGAGAGGGTGAAAGGTTTTAAACCCGCTAAATAAGCGGCACGGGCAATCGTAGATGAGCCCACTGGTGAAGTGAGTAAAATGAATAGCGCAATCAATAACAATTTAGGCAACCAAGCAGGGTGATGGAAGGCTACGCCGAACAGGATAGCTACGGAGCCCAGTGTGACGGCTTTTGTTCCCGCTTGAATGCGGTTATAAAGATCTGGCATACGTACCAGCCCTAATGCGCCTAAAAATAAAAAGGCGGCGCCGAGTATTATAAAGAGATTTCCGAGTATTATCATGGCGTTAATTTGTGTAATCAGTGCTGCACTGTAGGTAATGAAAAACAAAAAAAATAACTTTTCACGCAAAAGACGCAAAAGAACGCAAAAGATATAGATAGCCTTTTTAGCGCCCTTTAGCGTCTTTAGCGTTTATTTTTTGTTTTGAGTATTCAACGATGTGAACCTTCAATCGCACGCGCTATAGCAACAACCGCAACAAAAGCGAGTACGCCATAGACTAAAGCGATATCCAAGTAAATGGGATTATCTAATTGACTAGCCAGCCAAACTAAACCGGCCGTTACAATAATGGCCAAGGTATCGGCCGCGACAACGCGATCCGGTACTGTCGGCCCCTTGAACAAGCGCCATAATCCCAACAATAATGCAGCGACTATTAAAATCAAGCCGAATATTTCTAAGTATAAATGTAGGTTCATTCAAGAAATTCCCGTAAATGACGTTCAAAAGAGTCTGCAATGGCACGGGTAGCCGATTCTAAATCTTCACCAGGCGTACTGTCTACCCAATGCACTTGTAAACGATTTTCCACAACATCGACTGTTAATGTGCCCGGTGTGAGCGTGATACTGTTAGCAAGCATTAATTTGCCCAAAGAAGAG
>JAYQWI020000859.1:0-3858 GCA_035871815.2 Candidatus Parabeggiatoa communis | reverse complement strand
AATCAATTTCTAAAGGAAATCATCAAGCAAAAAGGATTGAGAAAAATTGCCAGCTTATGGGTTGCTGGTATGAAGATAGATTGGCCTCTGCTATATTCCGACGAAGGTCAAAGTCGTATTTCATTGCCAACCTATCCTTTGCCCGGGAACGCTACTGGATACCAGAGAATAACAGCCCAAAAGTCACTGAAATACACGCCCCGTAAAATGTGAACTTTGTTAAGGAAGCCAAGGATACGGATGCGTATTCCTCATCTATAAATCGTGTTCATGAAAATGATAACGCGAATACCTTGGAAGAACCACCCTTATTTGACACGATTCTCGATTATATCACGCATACCATTGCCACGGTTCTTAAAGTTGAGCCTTCTAAACTTGACCCTGATGATCACTTTGAAAGTTATGGACTGGATTCGATCCTAATCAATCAGCTTTACGTTGAGCTGAAAAAACAATTTGGTCAAGTGTCTCCGACTTTGTTATTTACTTATAAAACCATCAACGCACTTTCCGAGTATTTTTTAGAACACCATCCGGAGAGCATTAACGCGCTGGGCTTGCCATTATCAAGAATTAAGGACAACGAGTCGTTGCCATCCAAACCAAAAGTGAGTACCATTGTTTTTGACAATGAAAAAAATAAAAAATTGGAGCCTCCCTTATTTGACACGATTCTCAACTATATCACCAACACCATTGCCGCGACTCTGAAAGTTGAACCTTCTAAACTTGATCCAGATACTCATTTTGAACATTATGGATTAGATTCTATCCTAATCAATCAGCTTTATGTGGTGCTGAAAAAACAATTTAGCCAGGTGTCTCCAACCTTGTTATTCACTTATAAAACCATCAACGCACTTTCCGAATATTTTTTAGAACACCATCCGGAGAAGATAAACGCGCTGGCTCAGCCATCATCAAAAAACATCGCAAAAGACAATGAACCACTCTCCAAACAACACATTGATACCGTTGTGTTTGATGATGAACCAAAACAAGTGAATGAACCCCCAAAAAAAACAGAATCAAATAATTGCAACGACACAGTTCAAGACATTGCAATCATTGGCATCAGCGGAAAATTTCCGATGGCGGATAATGTGGATGAATTTTGGGAAAACTTAAAAGCGGGACGAGACTGTGTGACCGAAATCCCTAAAGAAAGATGGGATTATCAGCAGTATCCTGGCATGTACTGCAAGCGAGGTGGTTTTTTAGAAGATTTTGATAAATTTGATACCCAATTTTTCAATATCTCACCAAATAGGGCTCGCTTTATAAACCCTCAAGAACGACTCTTTCTACAGGCCGCGTGGTCATGTATAGAAGATGCCGGCTATACCCGACAACGGCTTTCCGATCCAGAAGACGGCGACCGAAGAGGAAATGTGGGTGTATTTGCCGGTGTCTCCTTTAATGAATACCAGCTTCACGCGATGACAGAATGGGAAAAAGGCAACTTGATTCCAGTCAATTCTCAGACATGTTCGGTTGCAAACCGGGTTTCCTATTTTATGAATCTGAGAGGTCCGAGTTTGAGTATCGATACCGCCTGTTCTGCCTCCCTGTATGCCATTCATTTAGCTTGTGAAAGCATTCTTAGAAAAGAATGTGCAATGGCCATTGCCGGTGGAGTCAATTTATCCCAGCATCCTGCCAAATATGTCACGTTATGCTCGATTGGAATGCTCTCAAACAAGGGACGATGCAATGCCTTTGGACAGGACGGTGATGGCATGGTGCCAGGAGAAGCCGTCGGGGCGGTTCTATTAAAACCTTTAGAGCAGGCCGTCAAAGAGGGAGATATTATTTACGCGACCATCAAAGGAACAACGGTCACTCATGATGGCAAAACCTACGGATACACGGTACCCAATCCGGTGGCACAAACGGAAGTCATTAAAGCGGCTTTAGAAAAATCAAAAGTTGATCCTCGCACCATTAGTTATGTGGAAGCGCACGGAACCGGCACGGCTTTGGGAGATCCAATTGAAATTGAAGGCTTGAGCAATGCTTATGCGGATTATACCAAAGATAAACAGTACTGTCCCATTGGCTCGGTTAAATCCAATATTGGACAATCTGAAGCCGCAGCGGGGATTGTTCAACTGATTAAAGTCATTCTTCAGATGAAACATAAAACCCTAGTCCGTTCACTGCTTGAACCAGCCAATAGACTGAACCCCAATATTCAGTTTGAAAACACACCCTTTTACGTTCAGCAGCAACTAGAAGAATGGAAACAGCCCACTGTCAGAAAAAATAACCGGACAGAAAATTTACCCAGACGCGCAGGTATCAGTTCCTTGGGAGCCAGCGGTGTCAACGTCCATCTGATTTTGGAAGAATATCCGTCAGGTTCAGAAACGCTTGACAAAAAACAGCCTTCGATTATCAGTCCCTTAGTCGATAGAGTGAAACAGTTATCTTTAGAGATGGACGATGAGTTAAAAAGATTTGAAAAGGGATTGTTGAAATTTGATAAATGGTGTCAGCTACTGCTACTAGATTCTTTTCAAACAATGGGGGTATTTGAATCTGTTGGGTCATCTGTTGCCAGAGATGAACTGGCAGAAAGCTTAAGAATGGTACCAGACTATCACCGGTTGTCGGAGGCCTTTTTCAAAATACTGTCCAGTGCCGATAACATCACGCTAAACCATGACAAGATTTCCTGTACACTAGGAACCGATCGCTCCGGTCTTTTGAACAAAATTGCACAGGAAAAAGCGGCGCTAGAAAAACAGTACCCGTGGATTAAAGCTTCTATTGCGCTGGTTCAATCCTGCACTGAGCATTATTCACGTATCTTAAGAGGGAAATTGAACGCCGTTTCAGTGATGTTTCCTAACGGATCAACTAGCCTTGTGGAAGGCGTTTATAATCGAAATAATTTACTAAACCGTCTTTTGGCTGAAAGTGTTAGAACTTATGTCAAAACACGCCATTACATTGTAAAAGATGCAAAAGAGACACTCAATATTCTTGAAGTGGGTTCTGGAACTGGTGGAATCTCTGCTTCTATTTTGAACGCACTACAAAATGACCAAGAATATGTCCGCTATAAATACACTGATATTTCGGTTGCTTTTTTACACCACGGGCAGGAAAAGTTTGGCAGTCAATATCCCTTTGTCGATTTCTGTCATTTAGATATTGAACAGGATCCGTTGATACAAGGATTTGAGCCAGAACAATATGATTTGGTAATTGCTCACAATGTGCTTCATGCAACGAAGAGAATGAGCACGACACTCAGAAACGTGAAAAGCCTAATGAAGAATAACGGGATTTTGATTCTGAGTGAGATCATGGAACTCATGGCGTTCACCACGATGACATTTGGTCTGCTGAAAGGCTGGTGGTTGTTTGAAGACCCGGAAATTCGTATCAAAGGCTCGCCTCTATTAAGTCCAGAAACATGGAAAAAAACGCTGGAACAGGCCGGTTTCAGAAAAATAGAAATACTTGGTTATGGTGTTCACCGTCTGATTATTGCAGAAAACAGCCCAATCAATAACAACCTCATTCAACAGAAGTATGCTAAAGATAATACGGTTATTATTCCTCTTTCAGCGATGAAAGAAGAAAGCTTAAAAGAGTATGTGGAGAATCTAAAGATATTTCTGGAAAAAAACGAAACTCGAAACGAGAAGCCGAAAAATGGGAATATTGCTTACACCTTGCAGATTGGGCGAGAACCCAGGCAATTCCGAGTCGCGTTTCTGGTGAGAACGACTGAGGAACTCATCGACAAATTGGGGCACTTCTTATCAGAGTTTACCAATGAACCGACAACCGGTAGTTGTTACAGACAAAATGAAAAACAAACGCATGAGTCGGTGGAAGAAC
>JAYQWI020000858.1:0-6442 GCA_035871815.2 Candidatus Parabeggiatoa communis | reverse complement strand
TTCTTTTACGGGTGTGGTGGCTTTTATTACGCAAAATCCGGAAGATGTGGCTTTTTTATTGAAAGGCTTAACGGATAATCCTGAACAGATTACGCAAATCGGGCATTTATTACTGATTGGGTTTAACCTCTTGATTTTGATATTTTTTGTCTTACCCTTTTGTTATTTCTACCTGAAATCGCGGTGGAAAAGGTGGCGTTGTTGGTTACGACAATTCTAATTGATTGGGTTACCCGTTTTGTCATAAGTACTTTCGCCAAAAATTTTCAGGTATTTTAATAGAAGCAATGTTTATTTGTAATTAGAGACGCGAAGCATCGCGTCTCTACAATTAGCGGTTTCGTAGAGACGCGATGCCTCGCGTCTCTTTGCGGTAAAATACCTGTTTATTTGTGGTTCAGTACTTAAACACTATTCAAACGAACAACCTTTGCAAAATAAATTTGGAACGAAAATCAGGCCTTAGCAAAATAAATTTTGCACTCCAATTGGGCCTTCGCAAAATAAATTATTTGTTATTCATTACTTAACACAATCTTTGTCATGGCAACGTTTGATCGCTGCACAAAAAAACCGTCCGTTATTGGATTCTTGCCTTCTTGGACGTATACGGCGTAAAAGAAGTAATCTCCACCTAAGCCGGGTAAGACTTCAAACTCTAGCACCCGATGTGTCGTTTGTGTGGTGTCTAAAGACTTTCTAAAAGCCTGTTGTTGTCTATCAAATGGATTAAAGGCCAGTTCTGTCATAAAAAGCAGATCCGCATTGTTAGGCGGTTGAATGACAACCCATAAGTCCACGCGGTTAAAGCGCGTTGCTTGCAAATTCTCTTCTAAATCGATGACGACAAGTTCACCAATATTATAGAAGGGTTTGATATCCTTGAAGGATAAGGCATTGCCAACATGGGTACCGGGAGTCGTGCCAGTCTCACCAGATGTCTCACTACTCCCACTTGTGCTACCAGCACCAGACGTATCAGCACTAGGAGCAGAAGAAGATGTGCCACTTATCTGAAAATAGGCATCATCCAACAAAACATCACACAGATGATCATGCCCATTCCAGCCGCAGCTTCCAGGATTGATGATTCTAATTTCAGCGGTTATATTCCTTGTTCCGGGTGGAATAGTCTTAAACGTTTGCTGTTCACTCCATTTAGCAGCGTCGCAGGCTATGGTTTCTGAATCCTCCGTTAAATAAGCGGCATTCTCATCATAATATTGGGTTCTGAAGGAACACTCAGAAGCACCTTCGCCCCGTATAAACCAGGCTCCGAATTTTACTTCAGCATTACCCTTGTCAATAATAGAGGCATAATCAGAAACATCGATGTCTTGAGTGAGTTTGACAGTGCCTTTCAACCAGAACAAAAAGTTTCCCCTGTGAGGAAATATGTCTGCAAAAGAGCTTATCCTATCAAACCCACCTTTCCAAACACCCCATTCATCATCCAATTTCGCTTCAGCATCTGCTTTCAGCAACAAATTGGGTGACCACGCTTGCTCAGCCAATGCTGAAGTATTCAATATCGCTATCGTCATAGCGGCGAGAAACATTATTCTTAATCGTTTCATGATTTATTCTGCTCTTGTGTCTGAAAAATGAAAAACAATATTTGTACATGTTGTCTAAGCAAAATTTGACCGCTTTTTCAATTAGGCTTTTTTTCCTTTATTTAACTTAGACGTAGTTGCTCAAAAAATGATCGTTTCAATTCTTAGACGGGCTGGCTCAAAAAATGATCGCTTCAATTTAAAATTTGAGTCATTTTTTTTAATTAAGCACTTTTTCCTTTATTTAACTTAGACGTAGCTGCTCAAAAAATGATCGCTTCAATTCTTAGACAGCCTTGTTCAAAAAATGATCGCTTCAATTCAAAAAAATCTGAATAAGGATTGAGTAAAAGTCCTGATGACTTCATGCTCGCTCTTATCTGTAATCGCAGTATCTTGTGTTTTGCTCATCGCAGCACTTTTTGGAATAAGCAATGAGTTTTGGCTAATATTATTAAATGCTTGTCCCATGAAAACGCTTATGGATTGAAATCATGATTTATTATTTTTATAGAATCCATAAATTTATTTTTACGGACAGCGCAAATCAATATCATTATTGAGTTATTGAGTCATAAACGGCATAACATTGCTTTTCCAAGAGACTATGAGCGTGTTAGCTTGAACCTGAGTCATCATTTTTGTACAAGGTAAGGCAGTCTTTTTTGCCATCGCGCCGTCAACATGACTTGTTTTCACAAAGGTGCTTAAAAACAATAACGAAAGCATTATTAAACTTAATAAAGAGAGGGTATTTTTCATATTTGTTCCTTGTTAAATATCATCATTAATTTGTAATTAGACGTGGCTGAGCAAAAAATGTGAGATACAATTCACTTAAGTGTGATTAATTAATGATTAGACGATAGAATTAAACTCTGTTTAAAATCCTCATTTTTTTTCAGTGCATTGTTTGATACCATGTCAACCTTTAATAATGAACTGAACGGCTTATGTCATTGTTCAGACGCTACAACGGGTAATAGACGATGGATGATAAAGCGGCTTTAGAAGATATACGCAAGGGTGGGCAAAAAGGTTTTACCATTTTGTATAATCATTATGTCAGAAGTTTGCGCTATCAACTGATAACCAAATACCACATACCTGAAGGTTCTGTGGATGATGTTTTACAGGAGATATTTGTTAAATTTTTCAAGAGCATTGATACTTTTAAACAAGATTGTAGTGTCTCAACTTGGCTGTATTGGATTGGAAAGAGTGTCGCAATTGATTATTGGCGACAACGAGGAAAAGAGGATTATCCTAAAAATAAAAGGGATGATAATCAGGATGTGCTTGATGAAACGACAGCGCAACAAGAGGCCTTTAAAGCACAACCTCCCCGCACGGTGAGTATGAGCCAGTTTTATAATGAAACGGAGGAAGGGAGTAGGCGAAATGAGGCGATAGAGGCTTTACTTTATGATGAATTATTAAAGGAACAATCCCAAAAAGCGCACAATGATCTGGATATCCAGATGTGTTTTGAACGGGCTTTAGCACAATTAGAGCGTGATGGTTCTAAGGCTTCTCTTTTAAAGTGTTTAAAGGCCCTCACATTTCAGGCGCAGAATGCGTCTATAAAGGAGATTGCTTTGGAAATCGAGAGGACACCTGATGCGACACGTCGCTATTTGTCGGACTGCCGAGCCAAGCTTAAGCAATACCAACCTATTCAAGGGTGTCGGGAATTGTTAAATGGGAACTAAAAGGATAGAACGCTGATTTGACAATTCTGCCTGATAGCACTGATAACTTATCTATGTTAAACCGTTTTGTTAGGCTGTTAGCGTTCTATTGTTCTGATTATAAAACGGTATCAAGAGAGCATTTCTTTGATACTTTATTTGATTAATAGGAGTAGGTGTCATGTCTGACAAAGATGATCAAGATTGGATAGATTTGTTGGCTGGGGAATCGGTAGCCAATGCAGATCCTAAAATAGTGCGCGAGGCCTCTATTTTTCAGGCCGCTTTGCTCGCACATGCCGATAAGGTTCAGGATGAGGTGCCTTATCCACATATTTTGAATAACGTCTTATCCCGTTTAGAAAAAAATCCCCCAGTGATCCCTGTTAGGAAAAAGCAGTCATGGTTTCAAAAACGGCGTTTGACAAAATGGATTGATAAAATCAATTTCAGAAATACCGTTTTGACTTGGCATGTTGGTTGGGCCTTTGCAACGGTTTTCGTATTGGCAATGAGTTTGCACTTTTTTTTTCAATTTTGGGCAGAAAATCAAATTGATACGAGTTATCAAACCCTTTACGCCAATAAAACGGATGATATGGTAGATGATTTGCGTGATTTGTCTGTTCGATGGGAAGGGGAGGGCGGGAATGTGTTCGCATTTGGCCCCACTGCGCGGCCTTCTCAGGCTGCTAAAGCCTTTGGTGCCGGTTTATTGACTGGGCGGGAGGCTTTGATCGGAAAAAGTGAAGTTGCATTGCCGACGCTACTTTTGCCACCTGCCACCGATGAGAGTTGGTTAAAAACCCCGTGGGCAGATGATTTTGAATTAGGGCGCTGGACAGTCTTGTTGTGGACGGCCTCTCAATTTCACCGTGATTTGCCGCCGACATTTTGGGATGAGCAACGGTGGATTTTTTCTCAGTTGAAAGCCGCGTTTGTGGCGCGGGCGAAAACCGATAATGAAGCTGAAAAAGTGCTATCTCAACTTAAAAACCAGATTGAACCGCATTTAGAAAAGTTGCCTGTTGAGGATAATCCTAAAGTTTATAAGAATTTGGGTTTCAATTTGAAAAAAATGATGTATTTTTTGGCACCAAAACAGGCTCTTTAGTTTGTACAGTCAACTGCTGTCTAAATTGTGGGGCACCCCTAAACCTATTTGAAGGAGTTACAATGCGACATTTACAGTGGTTATGGACTCTTATATTATCCGTTTTGTTTGGCCTAATATTTTTGCCATTCAATACGTTAGCACTACCTGAAGACAGTGTGCAATTTTACTTTGATCATTATGGACGTGCTGATATTAATGATAAATGGGTTCGCAGAGTGGAGCACATCTTTGAGCAAGTCAAGCGGGTAGCGGATAAAAGACATCATCGTTTGCCACAATTGGCCTTTGTTGAGGGGTTTAATAGCCCTGATGATCCCTTAGCAGTCGCTTTACCTGATGGCTACATTGTCTTATCAAAGCAAGCCCTTGATATCATTTATAAAAAGGTATCTCCCGTACTGGGTGATACGCGCGCGGCTTTTGTGTTGGGGCATGAATTAGCCCATTTAGCGAATAATGATGCTTGGCATCGGGAATTTTTAAGTGTTGTCAGAAAGAGATCATCATTCTCTCAGTTGAGGCAAAATCGCCAACAAAATAAAAATAAGGAAATTGAAGCCGATGATCAAGGTTTTATCTATGCCGCTATGGCGGGATATCCTGTCGAGCAATTATTGGCGAAAGGGGGGCAACACTTTTTTACGGCTTGGGAACAACAAACGTTTAGAAGGAGTGATACGCATCCTCCCCCTGAAATTCGGGCTCAACTGTTAGAAGCGCGTTTGCAAGCGTTATTAGAGATTTTGCCCTATTTTCATTTTGGGGTACGTTTGAGTCATTTTGACCGATGTGACGATGGTCGTTATTTTCTGAGCGAGTTTCTCAAAAACTATCCGGCGCGTGAGGTGTATAACAATTTAGGGCTTTGCGAGTTACAACAGGCGCGAAAGGCTTTGGGCAAAAAGGCTTATTTATATTGGCTACCGTCGATGTTGGATGTCACAACACAGATTGATGAGTTGTCTTCATCTGATATTTTGAGAGGTGAAGGCTCCACTTTAGCCGATGAATTTTTAAGCTATGCTCAAGACTATTTTGAAAAGGCATTAGAGATGGGGCCTTCATACTTACCAGCTCATGTTAATTTGGCGATAACGGCGCTTTATTTAGGAGACATATATATAGCGCGCGCGACGATAGAAAAAGCACGGCAATTAGCGCCTGATGATTTGGAGATTCAAGGATTGCGGCTGGTGATTTTGTATGAAGAAGGATCGCTTTCACCGTATGTGGATATGTGGCCTTATATTATTAAACAATTGGAACCGTTAGCACAGCAGCACAATGCGCCACTGAGTGTGGTTTATAACATGGCGAGACTCCTTGAACTGAGAAAGCGCACTGGGGCCAATAAAATGTGGCAACGCTTAGCAAAACAAGTGGCTGATTTACCGACACCTATTCGGCGCATCGTTTGTGAAAAAACGGTTTGTCCACGGCCGCCGCGCCAAAAAGTGCCTAAAGCGAGTTGGGATTTACCCGTTAAGTTGGGGATGGATACCCGTCATAATAAAACCTTGCGTGAATGGCAAAAAAATCAGATGCGGTTATATGATCTCTATGAAGAAATCTATCAACATCCTGAGGGTAAAGCTTCGGTGTTGGCGATGAGGGAAAGGGTAGAAATGGTGGTGCTCAAAAAACGTGAGGATATCAGTCTCAAGGATTTACCCGATTATTGTGGACAGCCATTACGTGAACGTCGTGTGTTGAAGGGTAGACTCTTGTCTTGTCATAACTGGGCAGCGTGGGTTGTTGGTGAGCAGGTTCAAGACGTTTGGGTGGTTGGTACAACGAATGTAAAATAACTGTCTGAATCAGAAATAACAGAATTTAAGAATTAACAGAATTTAAGAATTAACAGAATTTAAGAATTGACTGAATCAAATTTAAGAATTGACTGAATCAGAATTGACAAAGAATTGACAGAATCAGAATTGACAAAGAATTGACATAATTAAAAAAACTGTTTTAGCTTTCCTAAAATTTATTCTGAAAATAAATAATTTATTCATTCTGAAAATTCTTTAATTCTGTTAATTCTGATTCAAACTATTAAATGAGAAAATGAAAGGAGA